>CAMOTT010000055.1 GCA_946626015.1 uncultured Clostridia bacterium
ACTTCCTGATATCCAACAACAGCAAGCTGAAATACAAGATGTTCCCGATAGAGGTAAAGTCCGGAAAGAAGTATTCTATCGAATCCCTCAAGCGATTCAAGGAGAAATACAAAGCAAGAATAGGCGAATGCTATGTGATCCATCCGCGAAACCTCAGCTTTAAAGATGACATCCTCTGCATACCGCCCTATATGACGATCTGCCTGTAACCCCGGCCTTATTCTACACATAAACACAAAAATCTCCCCCGACGCAAAAAATCGGAGGAGATTTTTCTTTTCAAGTTATTACGCCTTCCAAAGTGAATGCAGGTTGCAGTAGGCAAATACAGCCTCAACCTCATCCCCTTCGCAGATGGAGAAGGTCACCGTCGGTTCCATACCGGGCTTGAGGGCTTTCCTCTGGTTGCCGGAGCTGGTTTGCAGGGAGACCCATTCGATATAGTGTTCCTCCGTCATGGGATGAATGACGGAGCCCACTGTAACAGTGACCTTGCCGTCCTTGACCTGGCAGACGGGAACGTGCTTTTCAACTGCGGCGTCTGTGGTGCCGGGAATAAGCTCCTTCATAGGTTCTCCGCAGCAGACCACGGGGGCGCCTGTGCCTTTTACGATCGCGATGATCTGACCGCAGCGGGCGCATTTGTAAAATTTCATTTCCATAACGAAAAACCTCTTTCTGAAAATTTTGTTTTTGACTTAATAATTTTCCGCGCTGATCTCAAAATATGCCTGGGGATGGGCACAGACGGGGCAGATCTCGGGAGCGGCGGTGCCCACAACGATGTGGCCGCAGTTGCGGCATTCCCAAACCTTGACCTCGCTCTTTGCGAAAACCTGCTGAGCCTCCACGTTGCTGAGCAGGGCGCGGTAACGCTCCTCGTGATGCTTCTCAATGGCGGCAACTCCGCGGAACTTTGCGGCAAGCTCCGGGAAGCCCTCCTCCTCGGCGGTCTTGGCAAAGCCCTCGTACATATCGGTCCACTCAAAGTTTTCGCCCTCAGCGGCAGCCTCAAGGTTTTCGGCGGTGGAGCCTATGCCGTTGAGCTCCTTGAACCACATTTTGGCGTGCTCTTTTTCGTTTTCGGCGGTCTTAAGGAAGAGAGCGGATATCTGCTCAAAGCCCTCCTTCTTTGCCTTGGAGGCAAAATAAGTGTACTTGTTCCTGGCCTGCGACTCGCCTGCAAAGGCGGCCTTAAGGTTTTCCTCTGTCTGCGTGCCCGCATAGGGGTTCTTTTTTACTTCGCTCATTTTGATATGTCTCCTTTCATTTTTGTAAAGATGAGTAAATTATTATTCTTATTATAGCATAAAAAACCGAAAAGCAAAACAAAATTTTTAACGCCCGTCCGCGCAGGCGGGTCGGAAGCTGAGACAGATGGAATTTTATATGTTTACCCGTGGGCGTAAGACAAAAATCCTGTTAAAACGTGACTTTGAGCGTTTCGCCGGGCTGCAGCGAAACCTTGCGGAAGTCCTTGAGCTCTTTGCGGGGCTCTGCCGCAAATTTAAGCACGGTGTACCGTACCGGCAGGGCGCCGGAGTTTTGCAGCGTGACTGCGTTTTCGTCCTCCCAGGTCTCGGTCACCTCGCCGTAAGTCAGCCCGTAACCGAAGGGGTAGAGGGGATCGCCCTTGAAAAACCTGTAGGTGCGGTTCTCCATTGAATAGTCCTCAAAGGGCGGCAGATCCTCCACACTCCGGTAAAAGGTCACAGGCAGACGGCCGCAGGGAGCTGTTTCCCCGAAAAGGATGTTTGCGAGAGCCTTGCCGCCCATGGCGCCGGGATAGAAGCACTGGAGAACGGCGGCGGCGGTCTCCTGCTGGCGGCAGAGGGAAACACAGCTGCCGCTGACGTTGACAAACACAATGGGCGTGCCCGTTTCCAGCACAGCCTCGTACAGCTTTTTCTGAACGGCCGGGAGCTCCAGATCTACGCGGTCTCCGTTGTCAAAAGAGTCTCCTGCGTCGCCCTCCTCGCCCTCGATACGGGGGGAGATGCCCATTATCATCACCACCGCGTCCGCTCGCCTTGCTTTGAGCACGGCCTCACGGAGCAGGGCGGATTCCGACTGTGAATCGGTGCGCACCAGACCGCAGCCCTCGGCGTAAAGAACTCCGCCCCGGCAGGCTTCCTGTATCCCTCTGAGCAAGGTATAGTAAGCTGACGGCGTACCGTTGTAATTGCCCAGCAGTACGTCGCGGCTGTCGGCGTTGGGACCGATGACCGCCACGCGTTTGTCACGGCTCAGGGGCAATATGCCGTTGTTCTTTAAGAGAACCATACTTTCCTCCGCCATGCGAAGGTTGAGTTTGGTATGCTTTTCACATTCGATGACCTCGGGGCCGATTTTGTTGAAGGGGCAGTCCTCATCGAACATCCCCAGCCTGAAACGCGCCTCAAAGAGCCGTTCCACGCTGCGGGTGATCGTTTCCTCCGAAACGAGGCCCTCCCCAAAGGCGTTCATCAGCCATTCGTAGGCCTGGCCGCAGTTCAGGTCGCAGCCGCTGTTGACGGCAAGAGCCGCGCTCTCCGCCGGAGTTTTTGTTATCTTGTGGTGCTCGTTGATGTCCAGAACAGCGCCGCAGTCGGAGACCACGTAGCCCTCAAAGCCGAATTCGCCCCGGAGGATATCCTCCAGCAGCTTGGGGCTGGCGCAGCAGGACTCGCCGCGGAAACGGTTGTAGGCTCCCATGACAGCAGATGGATGAGCGTTCTCTATGCAGTAGCGGAACGCCGAGAGATAGGTTTCATATAAATCTTTGTCGGTTGGACAGGCGTCAAATTCATGGCGAAGCTTTTCCGGGCCGCTGTGAACGGCGTAGTGCTTTACAGTTGCGTCAAGCTTGCGGTATTCGCCGTCCCCCTGCAGACCCCGGATAAAGGCCGCGCCCATGCGCCCGGTGAGGCAGGGATCCTCCCCGTAGGTTTCCTGACCCCGACCCCATCGGGGATCGCGAAAGATGTTTATGTTCGGCGACCAGCAGGTCAGACCCTGATACCAGGCCGTGCCGCCAAAGGTTTTGAACTCGTTGTATTTTGCCCGGGCTTCGTCGGAGACGGCCTCCGCAACCTCTTTAAGCAGCTCCTCGTCAAAGCTTGCCGCCATGCCGATGGCCTGGGGAAAGACCGTGGCACACCCTGCGCGAGCCACGCCGTGGAGAGCCTCGTTCCACCAGTTGTAAGCGGGAATACCCAGCCTTTCAATGGCAGGGGAGCGGTACTGCATCTGGCTGCATTTTTCCTCGATTGTCATTCGGGAGACGAGCTCCCGGGCGCGTTCACGGAAATCCATGCTCACGACTCCTTCTTATAATATTTTTTCGTTTATCTGCCGCAATAAATTCTGACAGCCGCGCTTATAAAACCGGCTGCTCCTTCGGCGTGCCTGTCAATGTTTGCTTTAAACCGCTCGTCCGCCGAATACATCTGACCCAGCCCGGCAAGTATCTCATCCGTGCAGGTGTAGTAGTTTTTCGTTATATAATTTTGCAGTTTTTCAACAAGGTTTTGAGCTTCGGGAGAGCCCGGCTCCGGGTCTTTTTGCATACACAGGGCGAAATCCCCCATTATCATATCCAGCCCGGCGGCCATTTCGGCGAACCGTTCTCCCGAATGACCCTTTGTCTTTTCGGAAAATTCAACGTAGGCCGCAGTGCCGCCCCATTTTTCCTTTGCCTCGTTGATGTACTTGCTGCCGTCAAAAGCGTCCATTACATTTTCTCCTTTGGTTTTAATTGCTTACAGGTGTCTATAACGCTCTGATGTTCGATGCTCCTCGGCTCAAACTTCAGTAAGGAATACACTATCTGCATGACTATCCCGGAGCCGAAGGTGCTGACAAGGGTGCCTATGCCCACGGGGCCGCCCAAAAGCCGGCCGATGAGCAGAACCGTTCCCCAAAGAAGGATCTGCACCGCGCCGATGGGCAGCCGGGAAAACCTTTTGCCCAGCCCCACCAGCAGCGCGTCCTTAGGGCCGCAGCACTGAGCCGAAAGCATATAAAAATACTGTCCCAAAGCCATCAGGGCAAGCCCGGCAATGATTATCAGTATGCCCGCAAACACGTTCCTTGTTTTCGGCAGGTGATCCATATCGTTGAAAAGCTGAACAAAGTTTCCCGTAAGCAGGGCGTCGATTATGGTGCCGAAGCCGATCTTTTCTTTGAGCAGTACGTCTATTATCAAAATCACCACACCCATAACCGTCATGGAAAGACCGTAGTTCAGGGGCGTGTGATAGGAGATGCCCATGCCGAAGCAGTCCCAGGGCGCCAAGCCCAGATCGGCGCGGATCGTCAGGTGCACGCCCAGGGCAAAAACAAGCAGACCGAATACGATCCGAGCCCAGCCGATAATTATTTTTTTGCGTCCCATTCCGCGCCCTCCTGATCTTTCAGGTAAAATAAAATTACAGTTCAATATAGTAAGGGCAGATGTTTTCATAGCGCCCGTCCTTCATCCGAAAGCCTTTCGGGATGACCCCCAGCTGTGTGAACCCCATCCGTTCATAGAGGTGCCTTGCGTGCACGTTGGTTTCCACCACAGCGTTGAATTGCAGGATCTTAAAGCCGAGCTTACTGGCGGTCTCAAGGCAGTCCATGACCAGCTTTTCGCCGATGTGTTTTCCCCTGCTGGCGGAGCTGACGGCGTAGCTTGCGTTGCAGATGTGACCGCATCTGCCCACGTTGTTGGGGTGCAGAATATACAGGCCGAAAACAGTTCCGTCCTCCGCAGCCACACCGCAATAGCTTTGAGCTGCAAAAAAATCAGCCCCCGTTTCAGCGTCAAGGGGTTCCTCCTGAGGAAAGGCGACGCCCTCCTCGACCACCTCGTTCCATATTGCGATCATAGCGCTCAAATCATCAGTTTTGTATTTTCTTACGATCATTTTGATCCTCCGATCCCCGAGAAGCCGGTGTAAAAATCACAGCTTGATCCGGGTATTCATGACCGAATTTGCCTTGGTGTAGAACTCGGCCCCGTATTCCTTTCCGTCGGCGTAAATTACGATGCTGTATTTGCGATCGATGCCGCTGTTGTTTTCGGCAAAAAGCTCAAAAGCGTCCTCTGCCCGTTTACAGCTGAATTTGTTGGTTACCGTTTCTGCCTCGTTGAGCAGAAGCTCCGCGGCAGTGTCCGGGTAAAGCTCAACGCGCAGCTCCTCCGGGACCCTGTCATAAAGGCTCATGCAATCGGGCTGATACGCCGCGCCGCCGCCTGCTTTTATGAACATGGGCAGCCCTTCTTTTTTGAACATGGGAGCGTCGCAGACAATGGTTTTGCCGCCGTCGAAGCGTTCCTTTGTCCACATATTGATCCAGCTGCCCTCCGGCAGATATACCCGGCGGCTGTCCGTGTCGGCCTCCGTTACCGGGGCTATGAGGATATGATCCCCAAGGTAGAACTGATCGTCAATGTCATAAAGCTCAAGGTCTTTCGTGTTGTTGTAGAACATGGGGCGTATGATGGGCTCGCCGGTTCTTGAGCCGTGGATGGCGTAGGAATACACGGTGGGGATAAATCTGTACCTGTATCTAAGACAGTCACGGTAAAGCTCCCTTGTTTCCTCCGGGCAGTTCCATGGCCATTTTGCCGTGGAGTTTTCGCCGTTGTGCATTCTGGGCATGGGGCAGAATATCATGCTCTGGCACACGCGCCTGATGATGTTATTCACCTCAAACTGCATTTCGTCCGGGGGAGTTTCCACGCCGGGGCCCCGCATAAAGCCGCCCAGATCGTAGCCGCAAAGGGTAAAGCCTGCCATACCTGCGTTGATGATGTACCAGATATCCTCCTTGAATCTGCGGATACCGAACTGTGTATCTCCCGCCCAGGGGAGGGCGTACTTCTGGCTGCCGATGCCGCCGCCTCTGGAGAGGGACATATGACCCTTTACTCCGTTTTCGGCCATGATCTCGGATATCACCCTGTTCCACATGGGGCCGAAAAGGTTCCTTGAGGGGATGCCCGGCATTATCTCGCCGCTTACCCTGTCGGAATGGTCTGTCCACCACTGGGTAACGCCGTCCTTTATTCTGGGCACTAAAAAAGTTTTGTAGTAATCTATACCCCGCTGTGTGGCAACGTCCGGCACGGTCTCGTTTTTGACCTGACGGAGCAGACCCTGAGCGATGGCGGGAATGGCGGTGGAGGGCTTAAAGGCGCAGGAGTTGATGTGGAGAACGGTTTTGATGTTCTCCTTTTCCAGCTCTTTTATCATCCCCACACCGTCGCCGAAATCGGGATGCCAGTTGTAGTCGTCCGAGGGGTAGCCCCAGCCGCTGGCATAGTCTCTGATGAAGTTCACACCGCCGCGCCAGGGGCCGTCGATAACTATGGCGTCGCAGGGGTAGCCCTCGCTCCTCATCCTGCCCGTGTCGTCAATGGCGCCCTGGGCCCTTTCAAAGCTCAGACTGCTGCACCAATAACCCATGAGCCATTTTTGGGGGAACTGATTAGTGCCCACGATCTTTGCGTAGCTCTTTGTGATCTCCGGGACGCTGCCGCAAAAGAAAAAGATATCGTAATCGCCGCCGGGGGCGTTGAGGAACCATTCGTTTTCGTCTGTCTTGGCCATATCAAAATAAACGTGGGGCCAGGGGTTGTTGAAAAACAGGCCGTACCCTGCGGAGCTGATGAAATAGGGGATAGGAAAGCCGCCGTAGTCGCCCACCTTGGTGCCGCCTTTTTCGGCGAAAATATCCGCGGATTCGCCTGTCCTGTCCACCTTGAATATCCGGGCGCCGAAGCCGGAATCCCTCTCGCCGCCGATACGCTCAAACTCGGTGTAGCTCCTCATGCCGGAATAGTCCGCCGGGGTCTCGGAAAACCTCGCGCCGCCGTTCTTGGTCTTGAGCAGAGTTTTTCCTTCGGCCGTCTTGAACCGGAATTCGTTTGTGTTCATATCGTACACAAGGGTCAGCCGGGAGTTGGAAAAACTGATAACGCCGTCCTCAAGCTTGTAGTCGTACCCGGAGGTGTCCCAATCGGTTTTGATAAGCCCCAAACGCTCCGTGACCGTTTTGTCCACACAGGACCCGGGCTGGGCTATCCTGAGCCGGAGCGCGTTTTCAAAGCAGTTTTCAATTATGATCTTGTACCCCAGGGAAGTAATGACGGTCACGCCTTTGTCGTATTTGTAATCCCCCTTGAGGGCAAGCTCCGGCGTTTTGTAATCCTCCGTTTCAAGTATATGATCTATATATTCCGAATCGTACAGCGCGTCCGGATGGATCTTAAGCAGCTTTTTCATATCGGTCTCCTTTTTTCCAATAATTGTCAGTTTATTATACATTACATTTATATAGCGTGTCAAATTCAATTTGTTTTTATTGAGCTTTACTGGAGCAGAGCCGGTTTTATCAGAACCTTTCTTGACGAAAATGGAAATAGTTGATATAATTCCAAAAGAGAGATACGAACAAACAGGGACAGTGATTTTTTGTCGTTTCGCAGCAGCAGTATCTGCAGACGATAATATCAGGTGAAGCCGCCTGTGAGAGCATATTGGCAAGGGGTGTTCGGAAAGGGGTAAATATGAGATTTTCGTTAAAGAAAAAAGCTATCGTACTTATGATGTGCGTCACAGTGGTGATCAGTATGTTTGCCGTTGCGATATTCAACATAGGTATCTACACTGTCGTAAAAAAGCAATTTGAAGACCGATCCATAGATATCGCAAAACTGGTATCCCTCGGGGTCGATCCGCAGAGGCTAAAAAATGTCAAAAAAGCCGTAATGGATATCTACGATAAGACCGACAATAAAGTTTTGAGCGATCAGTGGGGGACGCCTGAGTTTGAGGCGTATACTTCCCGGTTTTCTTCAATTGAGGATATGGAGGATTACAAGCAGCTTCGCGCCGATCTCAGAAGGATGCAGGATGTTCTTGATGTGAACTGTCTTTATATGATTTGGGTGGATGCGAAGAACGAATGTTATATATATCTGGTTGACGCCGCCTATGAGGATCCCTGTCCCCCCGGCTGCATTGACCCTGTTTATCTTGAAAACGCCGATGTGTTCCATGATCTTTCGGCCGGTTTTCCCCCGAACATAACCAACACAAAGGAATATGGCTGGCTCATTGCAACGGGAATGCCTGTTTTTGACGATCAGGGTGAAGTGGTCGCCTATGCTACGGTGGATATATCCATGAACACCGTTATGGCGCAACAGCGCCGTTCCCTGCTGTATGCGGCGGCAGTTTTCCTTGTCCTGACGGTAGTTGTTTGCCTTGTTGGCATCTGGTCGGTAACCCATGTTATAATAAACCCGATCAACAAGCTGTCCCAAGCCGCCAAACAATATACGCACACGCGAAAAGCGTTCTCTGAATTGAACATCTCCAGGGGCGATGAGATCGGAGTGCTTGCCGATTCAATGGTCCGCATGGAGGTAGAGATCAGTAATTATATCGAAGACCTTGAAAAGACGACCGGCGATCTGACATACGCCCGCGAACAGGCGGAACAGTTGAATCTTGTTGCAAACATTGACCCGTTGACTCAAGTCAGAAATAAGCGCGCTTATGATATCAAAGCGGCAAGGCTCAATGAAAACCCGCAGCCCTACGGCATAGTAATGCTTGACTTGAACGACCTGAAGGCTGTGAACGACACCTACGGCCACGAAAAAGGCGATATCTGCATCAAAAATCTCTGCAAGATCATCTGCCGTATTTTTAAACATTCCCCGGTATACCGCGTGGGCGGTGACGAATTCATTGTGATCCTTGAAAACGACGACTATGCAAATCGGGACGCTTTACTTGGCGCCGCCACAGACACCTTCCGTATCAATTCGGAAAACACTGAAAAGCAGCCTTGGGATCGGGTGACGGCCGCTGTGGGCTACGCTATCTATGACCCGGAAAAAGACAGAGGCGTGGATGATGTGCTTAAACGGGCGGACGAGTCGATGTACAAGCAAAAGCGGAAGATGAAGGATACTAACTGACAAAAATCTGCAAAGTCTGTCTTAATGCATCAAAAATTACATAACAAAACCGATGAAAAAACGGCTCTGCGAGGTAAAGCTCCGCAGAGCCGTATCGCTTTTTTTGGCTTTTCGGAGCTTTAAAATGCTTTGAGACAAAAACACCCGGCAAGGAAAGGCGGCAGCAAATCCGGCAAAAAAAGCAAAATAAATTGTTGCAAAACCCTTGACAAAATAAAGGCGCTCTGTTAAAATGGTTAGCAGAGGCTAACTCAATGCAAAGTTGTTCTATATCCCAAACGGATCTTCGGGAATACCGGCCGATCCGTAATTTTTTAAAAGTCGATTAGCATAAGCTAACTAACAATATTCCTGCGGACAGAAATAATTAAAACAGAGCGTTAAGGAACAGGCAAAAAAACTCTTTTGCCGGTACAGAAAATGCACGGATCTGTATCGAAGTCAATGGGCTGAAGGTATATCTATTGAACAGCTGACAGTAACAACTTGAGATAGATCAAGAGGCGAAGAAAAAACGAAATACGAGCAGGCTCGCAGCCGTATATTGGAGCGGAACAGGCAACGCTCAGCCAAAGTCAAAGCTGTTATTAAGCGGCTCTTGAAAGCGTTGGCGCGAAAAAAGAAGCATATGGCAAAGAACGGGGGCGACAGCCCTTGATTTTAAGTGATGCAGTTAGCAAAGGCTAACCAAAGGAGGCAATATGAATAAAGTAACAGTGAAAATTGACGGGATGATGTGCGGAATGTGCGAGGCGCATATCTGTGACACGATCAGAAAAGTGTTCCCGAAAGCAAAGAAGGTTACGGCATCACACAAGCGCGGAGAGGCGACTTTTCTGACGGATGGATCCGTGGATACGGATAAGCTCAAAAAGGCGATTGCAGATACAGGATACACATTTATTTCAGCAGGGTATGCACCATATAAAAAACGCAGTTTGTTTGGTTGATCGGAGGAGTGATAAGGTCGTTCTTCTGAAAGAGGGCAGGGTCACTGAGGAAGGCAGACCGGAAGACCTTATGAAAGATGAGCAAAGCCTTTTCCACCGCATGGCAGAGCTTCAATCCTCAAACGCAAAGTGGAGCATTTGATTTGCTGAAAGCAGACGCTGCCCGGAGCTTGAAATGATAAAACAAAAACAGCCCATAAACGATTGAGCTGCCCCGTTTTGTAATGACAATACAAAACGGGGCAGCTTGTTTCGCTCAGAGCTTTATTTTTGATTTATATGACTTAAGTTAAGGCTTAACGTGAAAACAGTTCGTCCACCAGCATACGGACAAGGACGATAAGGCGCAGAGATTTGAACCTGTACCAGAAGTGTTCCAGCTTTGCCTGTCCGGAAGTGTCTACAACATAGGTGTCGGGTGTTGAGCCGTCGTCTATGACGAGCGCCTGCGAGATCGTTGCGCCGCCTTCGCCGAACAACTCACAGCGGACGTACAGGAAATCCTGCGCGCCTTCGATGCTGTCGAGATCGAGCACATAAGTCGTTTCCCTTT
Source organism: uncultured Clostridia bacterium (assembly GCA_946626015.1). Classification (GTDB taxonomy): domain Bacteria; phylum Bacillota; class Clostridia; order Oscillospirales; family Acutalibacteraceae; genus JAAZFZ01. The sequence continues at coordinate 10,463 of CAMOTT010000055.1, forward strand.
CGGACTGTTCCATCGTTTCGTGGGCGATCACCTTGCCGTTTGCGATCCACTGCAGCTCATTGCAGTTGTTCGCGCGGACAGTTACCTTGTGCCCGTCAACGGAAAGCTCATGGAATTCGGGATACGGCGTCTCGGAATAGCGCACGTCAAACTCTTTGGCGGGGCCGATGATATCGTTGTTGCGCAGTTCTCTGGTCACGCAGAAAAACGCGCCGG
>CAMOTT010000056.1 GCA_946626015.1 uncultured Clostridia bacterium
TCCATTTCTATTATGGAAACGTCTTTCTTGTTAAGCTCAGTGTTGATATAATAAGCCGTTTCGCAGCCAACAACGCCGCCTCCGATAACAACTATGCGGCCGGCGTCCTTAACAAGCTTCGGATTTTCCAGAACGTCCACGGCCTGAACGATGTTGGCGTTCTCTTTGCCGGGGAGGTTGAGCCATACGTCCTTTGTACCGGCGACGACAACGACCTTGTCAAATCCGCCTTTTTTGATGAGCTCGGGGGTTGCTTCGGTGTTGAATTTTATCTCAAAATCATAGTCCTTTGCGGTGCGTTCACAAACGCCCACAAGGTAGATGACGTAGTTTGAAACGTCGAACTTGATGCCGGGAACGCTGCCGGGGTTGAGCCTGCCGCCGATGCGGTCACTCTTTTCAAACAGCGTTACCTTGTGGCCTCGTTTTGCCGCGGTGACAGCGCACACTATGCCTGCCGGGCCTGCGCCGATAACGGCTACCTTGCAGGGGTTCTTTGCCGGAACGGGTTCCTCGGGGAAGATCTCCTCAAAGGCGGTTCTTGGGTTGACCGCGCACTGGGGATGACCGCCCTCAACAAACTCGTTGAGACAGGCCTCCTGACAGCCTATGCAGGGGCGGATCTCGTTTACCCTGCCTGTTCTGGCCTTGTTGGGCCACTGGGCATCCGCCAGCAGAGGTCTGCCGAGCATCACCATGTCGCACATACCGTCCCGCAGAGCTTTTTCCGCGATATCAGGGTAGCCAAGCTTGCCCACCGCAACAACAGGTACGGGAACTCCGGCGTTTGAAACGATATTGTTCTCCTCAAAATAATCTTTGACGATTTTTGAAATGTCAAGGAAACAGCCGGGAGGCATTGCTCCGGGGGGATGGGGGAGCCACCAGTTGTCGTAGCAGCCCAGGTCAACGTCGAAGATATCAACGCCTGCCTCTACAAGGTTCTTCATGTAATCAAGGGTCATCTCGATGGTACGGCCGTTGGTGAACTTCTTCAGGCTGTTGTGTTTTTTCATCCCGTCGCCGTATGTTTCGTTGAGGGCAAGGGAAAGGTCTATGCGGTACATAATGGGGTAGTTGGGGCCGGTTCTTTCTCTGATACACTTTACCGCGTCAATACCGAAGGCCTGCCAATCGGCATACCTGCCCAGCACGCGGCGGTTGAAGGCCGGGTTGGTCATCTGCTCAAGGAGATAACCCTCATGGCCGTGGAGATATACCCCGTCGATGTTCATTGCCTTGCCGTCCGCCGCGGCCTGCCCGATGTTTTTGATTATCTTTTTACAGGCGTGGTCGGAGAGGCGCATACAGGGGATCTGGGGCATATACCAGTTGGGGTTGATGGATGCGGAACCGGGAAATTTAAGTGAATTTACAAGGCACTGAGGGTTGCCCACCCTTCCGAGGCCTGCGGAAACCTGCAGGAAAACTCTTGAACCGTAGGAATGGGCGTTGGCGGCAAGGTCGCGCCAGCCTGCAAACACGGTGCGGCTCCTGTCTATGCGGGGAAAGTAGGACAACTGACCCAGCTCTGTAAGGGAGTGGTCTATTCCGTGGGCAACGGGAACGAGACCCGTTGTGATAAGGCCTACGCCGCCCTTTGCTCTCTCGGTGAAATAGGCAATCATTTTTTCGTTGGGGCGGCCTGTTTCGTCACACATGGAGATGTTGCCCATAGGCGCCATTACGAGCCTGTTTTTTACTGTCAGGCGGTTGATCTTGATGGGAGAAAAGATACTTTCATAGGGATAGAGATTTTGGGTCATTCTTCCGCTGCTGTATTTTTCTCTGTCAAGGAACCATGTGCCGTAGTAATCGAGGAGCTCTTTGATCTTTGCGTCTGTTTTCATTCAGTTACCTCCGTTCACTTTAGGTCACCTCAAAAATTTTCCTGCATTCATCTTGACGGATCTTTTTACGCCGTGTTTCACAAAAATGCCCGTCAATACACAAAGTATTTACTCCGCTTTCTGTTTCATCTGACGGAAAAATCTCTTCGCGATCCGAATGCGTCGAATATTCAGAGGCTCCCGTTATTATAAAATCAAATTGTTGCGTATAGGGTGTAAAGATCGCTGTAAACCCCGCCCTTTGCCATAAGCTCTTCGTGGTTGCCCTGCTCGACTATGCCTTCCTTTGTCAGCACAAGGATCCTTTTCGCGTTGCGTATGGTGGTCAGGCGGTGGGCTATGGTGATAGTGGTTCTGCCGTGAGCCAGTTTTTCAAGGGATTCCTGCACAAGCCGCTCGCTCTCATTATCCAGGGAGGAGGTGGCCTCGTCAAGAATGAGGATGGGGGGATTTTTAAGAAAAAGCCTTGCTATTGATATCCTTTGCTTCTGCCCGCCGGAGAGCTTGACGCCCCGTTCGCCAACGTAGGTGTCGTACCCGTTGGGCAGTTCGGTTATGAACTCGTGGGCGCCTGCCTTTTTTGCGGCCTCCATTATCTCTTCAATAGCCGCGTCGGGCTTGCCGTAGGCTATATTATCCCTCACTGTGCCGGAGAACATATAGACGTCCTGCTGCACAACGCCGATATTTGAACGCAGGGATTTGAGCTTGATATCGTTTATGTTTACATCATCAAGCAGTATTTCGCCGCTGTTGACGGGATAAAACCTGGGGATGAGATTGCACAGGGTGGTTTTTCCTCCGCCGGAGGGTCCGACAATGGCAATGTTTTCTCCGCTGTCGATTTTGATGTTTATATGCTTAAGGATTATTTTTTCTGTACCCGGGTATGTGAAGCATACGTCCCTGAATTCAAGCTTGCCCTTGACGTCGGTCAATTCGCAGGCGTCGGGGCTGTCGGTTGCTTCGGAAAGCTCATCCATGACCTCGGTAAAGCGCTCGATACCGGTGATGCCCCTGTTGTACTGCTCGCTGAAGCTTACTAAAGTACGGATGGAGTTTATCATAGTGCTGATGAGCAGGAGAGAGGCGGAAAAATCGCCGGGGGTAGTCTTGCCCGTCATCATAAACACGGCGCCGGTGCCCACAACGACAATGTAGACTAAGCCGTCCAAAAGAGTTACCGTTCTGAAAAAACGCCCCATAAATCTGTGGCTGTTTTGTTTGATGTTGAGATATTCAGCCGAGCCGGCAAGGAATTTTTTCTTTTCGACTTCCTCGTTTGCAAAGGATTTGACCACGCGGACGCCCAAAAGGCTGTCCTCCGCCTGGGCGTTGAGCTCACCCACCTGATGACGGGTCTCCTTAAAGGTCTCCTTCATCTTGGTGCGGCTCTTTTTAGTTGCTATGAACATAAGGGGAGTTACGGCGAATATGATGACCGCAAGCCATATGTTCATGGTTGAGAATATGATAAAGCTGACGATTATGCGGATTGACGTTATAAAAAGATTTTCGGGGAAATGATGGGCGACCTCCGTGATATCCAAAAGGTCGGAGGTGAGCCTTGACATAAGCTGGCCTATCTTTGTGTTATCGTAATAGGAGAACGACAGCTCCTGAAGGTGGGCAAACATATCGTTGCGCATATCGTTTTCGATTTTGGTGCCCATAAGGTGGCCGCGGACGTTTGTGTAATAGTCCGCCGCGCAGCCCACGGCGCAAAGCACAAGATACGCTCCGCATATGGTGAGGATCATCTTCCATGTAAGCAGGGAGATGTCGGTAACCGCCGTATCGGTTATCTTGCGCACAAAAAGGGGCAGAACAAGATCGCAGACAGTGGAAAGGGAGGCGCATAAAATATCGGCCGCCAGCATTCCCTTGTATTTTTTCATGTAGGGAAGAAAACGGAGCAAAAGCCGCTTGTTCTTTTTAAAATCTCCTGATTTCAAATTAGACCTCCGAGTGGATGAAGCACTCCGAATTATCAATAAAATATTGCTTTATTTTTCCAAAAATATCGTCTTTTTGAGCGGAGAAAATCTCCACGGCTTTTTTGTCGAGGTCTTTTACGGCTTCCTTGCTGTAAGATGAAGTTTCGTTATCCTCGTCAAAAATATCGTACTCGCGTTTAAACACCTTTGCATATTCGCCGCCGACTATTTCCTCCACGGCTGAGAGAGCGCAGGGCGTGAGGGGCGCGCCGTTTGCCCTGAAAAAATTGCTCAGGCCGTTGGCGGAATCCTGAATTATGTAGCATATTGCGTAGGCGTATTTTTCCGGCATGGAAAGCTCCTCAAATTCCGCTTCCATATCCTGCTTTTGCTCAAGCCTCATTTGTATGTTGGTGCCCACGCCCTCTGCGAGAAGAGCGGCGTCGGCGTTTTTGATTTTATCCTCTGTGAGCAGGGCAAACTCTGTACGCAGCGCTTTTTCGTGCTCGAGCCTTTCGATGAGCGCCTGCTTCTCCGCTATTCTTTTTGCCCTTGCCCGTAACGCCTTGCTCCACACAAAAACGGTGACGATGATAAGCGCGGTCAGCACTGCCGCAAGATACCAGTATTTGATTGCCGCGGAAACAAAATCCTGCATAAAATTATCTCCAAATCTGTTACTTTGACATGAGTTTATATATGTCGCCTTTTTTAAACCCGGTCTCTTTTGCAGCCTGCTTTGCTGCCTCGCTTGCGGACAAGCCCTCCGCAGCCTTGCGCGCCGCCAACTCGACCGCCTGCTCCAAGGTCATTTCAGGCTCCACCGGTTCGGGAGCTCCTTCAATGATCAAAACTATCTCGCCTTTTATGCCGCCATCGGCGTAATCCTCCGCAGCCTGGGTCAGGGTGGTGTGTATGACCTGCTCGTATATTTTGGTCAGCTCACGGACTATCGCCACGTGTCTTTCCCCAAAGGTCTCCGCCATATCTTTAAGAGTTGAGGGCAGCTTGTGGGGGGCTTCGTAGAAGATCATTGTGCGCTTTTCGTTGACGAGAGAATTCAAATGCTCCCTGCGGCTGAGCTTGTTTGTGCTCAAAAACCCTTCAAATGTAAACCTGCCGGAGGGCATACCGGATATTGCCAGAGCGGTAACAAAGGCGCAGGGGCCGGGAACAGCCTCGACTTTTATCGAGTTCTCGTGGCAGAGACGGACAAGATCCTCGCCGGGGTCGGATATGGCCGGCATACCGGCATCCGTCACAAGGGCGCAGGTCTCGCCGCTTATAATGCGCTTAAGGATCTCTTCGCCCCGCTCACGGCGGTTGTGCTCGTAGTAGCTTACCATGGGCTTTTTTATGCCGAAGTGATTGAGTATTTTTAATGTGACCCTTGTATCCTCCGCCGCTATGAAGTCACAGTCTGTCAAAGCCCGGACTCCCCGGGGAGAAAGGTCGTTGAGATTTCCGATGGGAGTGCCCACCACTAAAAGCTTGCCCATAGATAAGTGCCCCTCATGCTTTATCTTTATCGTTGAAATAATCTTTGTATATGATTTTCAGCTCCCGGGAATAATCCTCTCCGTCCATTATAAAGAAGTCGGGTTCAATGACCATTCCGCTTTTGCCGCCCTTTCTGCCCTCCACAAGAATAAGCCAGGGAGCTTTTCCGCAGGCTTGAGCCACCGTTCGCAGACGTTTAGGTTCAATGGAATATTTTCTCATGGCGCAGAAAATGTCGCAAAGACGTTCGGGGCGCTGACAAAGGCAGAGCCTGCCTCCGAATTTGAGAAGCTCCGACGCCGATTTTACCACGTCGTCCAACGTACAGGCTGTTTCGTGCCTTGCGGTCAGGTCCGCTTCAGAGGCGCTTTTGATGCCTGCCGAAGGGGCCTTGTAAGGGGGGTTCATGGTTACTAAATCGTATTTGCCAAAGGGCAGAACGCCCTTTAGCTCTTTAAGGTCCGCGTTCAGGACTTCGATTTTTTCCGCAAGCCCGTTCAGCTTAACGGATTCGGAGAGCTGATAACAGGCCTGTGGCTTGATATCCAGAGCGGTTATTTTCCGGCAGCGTTCCTCCCTGCACCAGAGCAGGGGGATGATGCCGCAGCCCGTGCCCATATCGCAAATAAGTTCGTTCCTCTTTGCCCGCGCGAAATGAGCCAGCAGTATGGCGTCTGTACCGAAGCCGTGACTGCGTGAGACCAAAACGGATATGCCCTTACCCAAATATTCGCTGCGAAGCTCTTCCATGATTTTATGTGTCCTTACTGTTTTTTATCTTGTCCCAGTAGGCTTTTGCCGCCTGTTCGTTTTTGTTGTCGCCGTAAATGTAATACTTTGCGTCCTTCAACACGTCCGGAAGATACTGCTGATCCACCCAGTGGTTGGCAAAGAAATGGGCATATTTGTAATTCTGCCCCTTGTTGGGGTTATCCTCGCCGTCAAAGTGTTTATTCTGAAGCTGACGGGGGATAGGGCCTGATTTGCCTCTGCGTATGTCGGAGATCGCGCTGTCCAGCGCCATATAAGCGGAGTTTGACTTTGGAGCCGTTGCCACAAGCACCACCGCGTCCGCAAGGGGGATCCTGGCCTCAGGCAGGCCAAGCATAAGCGCGGCGTCAACTGCCGCCTTTACAATGGGGATGATCTGAGGGTAGGCAAGCCCCACGTCCTCGCAGGCGCAAACCATGAGCCTGCGCATGGCGGAGGGCAGGTCGCCCGCCTCCAAAAGCCGGCCAAGGTAGTGGAGCGCCGCGTCCGGGTCGGAACCCCTCATGGATTTTTGATAAGCCGAAATAATATCGTAATGCTCGTCGCCCTCCCGGTCGTATTTCATCGCGCTCTTTTGGGTGAGCTGCTTTGCCAGCTCAAGGGTGACGATGTATTTGCCGTCAACAGGGTTTGCGGAGAGCATACACAGTTCAACGGAATTGAGCGCCTTGCGCACATCTCCTCCGCAGGCGGTGGAGATGTATTCAACAACGCCGTCCTCAACGGTGTATTCCTTTTCGTCCTCCTCGGCGGCCAAACGGAAGGCTCTCTCTACCGCAGGGATGATATCGGAAGGGGTCACGGATTTGAATTCAAACACTGTGGAGCGGCTCAGAATAGCGTTGTAAACGTAAAAGTAGGGGTTCTCCGTGGTGGAGGCGATCAGAGTGATAGTACCGTTTTCTATGAACTCAAGCAGGGTCTGCTGCTGTTTTTTATTAAAATATTGGATCTCGTCAAGGTAGAGCAGAACTCCGTTTGGAGTCATCATGGTATCCACCCTGTTGACTACATCCTTGATATCCGCTGTGCTGGCCGTGGTGCCGTTGAGCTTTACAAAGTACCTGTCCGTCTGCTTTGCTATGATGCTGGCAAGGGTGGTTTTTCCCACGCCGGAGGGCCCGTAAAAGACCATGTTCGGAAGGGTGTTGGAGAGTATGATGTTGCGAAGAGGCTTGCCCTCGCCCAAAAGGTGGCGCTGGCCGACGATATCGTCTATTGTTGTGGGCCTCAAGCGCTGAGCCAGCGGAACGGACATATTGATACCTCCTCGTTTAATGTCAAAATAAAGCTGCTTTACCAGGTCATCCTGCAGGGAATGTTTCTGTCGGAAAGATAGGTTTTGAGCTCCGCGATGGATATTTCGTTAAAATGGAAAAGCGAGGCGGCAAGCACCGCGTCTGCTTTGCCTTGAGTAAAGGCGTCATAAAAATGTTCGAGCTTTCCTGCGCCGCCGGAGGCTATCACCGGGATGCCAACATTTTCGGATATACAGCGCGTGAGCTCAAGATCGTAGCCGGATTTCTGGCCGTCGCAGTCCATGCTGGTGAGCAGTATCTCGCCGGCGCCGGCTTTGTAAGCCTGCTCCGCCCATTTGACCGCGTCTATGCCCGTGGGGATCCTGCCGCCGTTGAGGTAGACCTCCCAGCCGTTTTCTCTGCGCTTTGCGTCAATGGCGCAAACAACGCACTGGCTGCCGAATTTGTAGGCGGCCTCGCTTATGAGCCGGGGGTTGCGTACCGCGGCGGAGTTTACGGATATTTTATCCGCTCCGGCGTGGAGCAGCTGGGTAAAATCCGAGACCTCGGAAATGCCGCCGCCCACAGTAAAGGGGATGAAAATGGATTCAGCCACATGGGAGACTATGTCCACCATTGTGCCGCGACCCTCATGAGTGGCCGTTATATCGAGAAGGACGAGCTCGTCCGCTCCCTTTTTGTCGTAAGCGCAGGCACATTCCACGGGATCACCGGCGTCACGGAGATTAACGAAGCTCACGCCCTTGACCACCCTGCCGTTTTTAACATCAAGACAGGGGATTATTCGTTTAGCATACATCAGCAACGACCTCCGCACAGCTCCGCAAAATTCCTGAGCATCTTAAGCCCGGTATTTCCGCTTTTTTCCGGGTGAAATTGGGCGGCAAAAAGGTTATCTCTCCACACGGCGGCATCGATCTCAACGCCGTAACGGGTCTTTGCCGCGACCTCGGTCTCAACAGCGGCCTTAAGATAATAGGAATGGACGAAATAAACATATTCCCCCGGATCGACGCCCTTGAAAAGGGGACAGCTGCCTGCGATATAATCAAGAGAGTTCCAGCCCATATGCGGGACTTTCAGGCCGATTGAGGGTATCCTTGTGATCGAGCCGTTTAAAATGCCGAAGCCCTTTGCCTCCGGGCTCTCCTCGGAGGAGCCGAATAAGAGCTGCAGCCCGAGACAGATCCCCAAAAACGGCTTGCCGCTGAGGGCTGATTCTTTCACAGACTCTGAGAGTCCGCTTTTGAGCATGGAATCCATAGCGTCGCCAAAAGAGCCGACACCGGGCAGCACGACCCCGTCCGCGGCGCGTACTGCGTCCGGGTCGGCGGTTATCATAACGTCCGCATCTATGTATTTGAAAGCCTTGTAAACACTTTGCAGGTTGCCTGCTCCGTAATCGGTAATAGCGATCATTTGAATATGTTCCTTCAATTAAAATGTTTATGACAAAATAACCCATTTATATAAATATTATTATAACTACAACTAAAAATTATGTCAATATAAAAAGTAACAATTATATACCTGTTTTTGAACAAAACAGCAAAAAATCACCGCAACGGTTTGTCGTTAAACAAAACGCCGCGGTTGAGGGCGTACAATTCAGGAAAAACCCGTGATTTGCACGCCATTTATGAAAACTTATTTTATCCTTAATGCTCGGTTGAATCTGTGCTGTGTTCGATCATGGGGCTTTCCCTGAACAGCAGTGAAAGGCACCAGATGCCGGCAAGGGCAACAAGGGTATAGATGATCCTGCTGACCACAGCGCCCTGTCCGCCGAAGATCCAAGCCACTATATCAAACTGAAACAGACCGATACTGCCCCAGTTCAACGCGCCGATTATGACTAAGATCAGCGAAATTTTGTCAAGCATATTACCAACTCCTTTTTGTTTTTCGTTGTTAGTATGCTCGGAAAGAACGGGATTATTCAGTCAATTTTTTACAATTATGCTGCCTGAGGTCAGGGCGGTAATACGGCCGTCCTGCCCTTTGACCAAAAGACCGCCGTCACAGTCGATGCCAACTGCTTCGGCGCACATTTTTTCATTATTTACGCTGTATTCCACCGTTTTGCCGATCACCATTGAGTGCTGACGGTAATCCTCCAGAATTCCGGAATCGCGCAGATCTTCGGAGATTTTGTTAAGATTAAAAATGATTTCATTTATAAGCTTTTCTTTAAGCTCAGGTGTGCCGAACTCCGTGAGATAGGTGACCTTGTCCGCTATATCCTCGGGTAGAGGCTGTGAAAATTTTTTAAAATTCAAACCGATACCGACTATAACTCCTCCGTTTACTCCCTCGGCAAGGATGCCGCAAAGCTTTTTGCCGTCCTTATAAATATCGTTGACCCATTTTATCTCGGTATCCGTATCCGTCGTGTTCTTTATGCTCCTGCGCAGGGCGACGGCGGCAGCGGTGGTGATGAGAGTGAGCTTGTCCGTGTCCGGGCGCAGATAGACGCTCATATAGATACCGGACCCTTCGGGAGAAAAAAAGCTCCTGCCGAACCTGCCTCTGCCGTTGGTCTGAGCCTCCGCAGTGACCACCGTGCCGGGACAGGCGCCCCGGGAAACCAGCTCCTTAAGATAGGTGTTGGTGGAATCCACCGTGTCCAGCCGAATGATTTTGCCCATAACAGCACCGCCTTAAAAAATGGGGAACGACCCTGAAAGCCGTTCCCCGTTGATTGAGTTTAATTGAGATTAACCAAGCTCAGCAAAGTATTTGATAGTTCTTACCATCTGGCTGGTGTAAGAATTCTCGTTGTCGTACCAGGAAACTACCTGTACCTCGTACAGATCATCGCTGATCTCGCTGACCATTGTCTGAGTAGCGTCAAAGAGTGAACCGAACTTCATGCCGATAACGTCGGAGGAAACGATGGGATCCTCATTGTAGCCGTAGGACTCGTTAGCGGCAGCCTTCATAGCGGCGTTGATGGCGTTGACAGCCTTCTTGTTGCGCTCTTTAGCGTCCTCGATGCTCTTGTCCATAAGGCCGGCCTTCTTGACAACAGCGGTAAGAATAGTGGTGGAGCCTGTGGGAACAGGAACACGCTGAGCGGAACCGATGAGCTTGCCGTTGAGCTCAGGGATAACAAGGCCGATAGCCTTTGCAG
>CAMOTT010000057.1 GCA_946626015.1 uncultured Clostridia bacterium
TGATTTTTGTAGTTGACATTTTTAATTTAGTATTGTATAATTTAATCAATATTGATGTAAATTGCCCCTGCAATAGCGGAGGGAGGGAATAGAAATGAGTCAGGTAAAAGTTAAAGAGAACGAGTCTTTAGACAGCGCTCTCAGACGTTTTAAGAGACAGACCTCGCGTGACGGTGTCATTCAGGAGGTCCGTAAAAGAGAACATTATGAGAAGCCCTCTGTAAGAAGAAAGAAGAAGTCTGAGGCTGCTCGTAAGCGCAAGTACAAATAAGCACAGAATTAACGGCAGATGTTTAGCATTTGCCGTTTTTCTATTGATTATTATTTAGAAAGAACTGATACGAATGAAAAACAGAATAAAAGCATTGGCGGAAACTTTGCCGGAGAATATTGGCGGCGCGCTCATAATATCCGAGGAAAACCGGCGATATCTCACCGGCTTCAGCTCCACCGCCGGAATATTGATCGTGACCGTTAACGGCTCGGTTTTCTTTACCGACAGCAGATATATCGAGGCCGCCCGAAAACAGATCACCCACTGCCGTGTGGAAGAGCTAAAGGATTTCAAAACCCAGATACCGGAGCTGTGCAGAGAAACTGGCATAAGATCCCTGGGCATAGAGGCCGAAAGAATGACCGTAGACGAGCTGAACCGATATTCAAAAGCTCTCGGCGAGGTTTCTCTCTCCTCCTCCCGCTCAGTTGACAAAACCGTAAACTCCATGCGGAGCGTCAAGGACGGAGAAGAAGCAGAGTGCATCGCTAAAGCTCAGAAGATAGCCGAAGCCGCCTTTGATGATATTCTCGCTCAGATATCCTCAGGTATGACGGAACGGGATATAGCCATTCAGCTGGACTATAATATGCTCAAAAACGGCGCGGAGGATATCTCCTTTAAAACCATTGTGGTCAGCGGCGTTAATTCCTCCATGCCCCACGGTGTGCCCTCGGACAAAAAGATTGAAAAGGGCGATTTTATTACCATGGATTTCGGCGCAGTTTATAAGGGCTACCACAGCGACATGACGCGAACCGTTGCAGTGGGCAATGTTTCAAACAAGCAAAAATTTGTGTACGAAACAGTGCTGAATGCCCAAAAGACCGCCATATCCGCCCTCAGGGAGGGGTTGGCCTGCTCAGAGGCAGACAAGGCTGCCCGGGATATTATAGATGCCGCCGGATTTAAAGAAAATTTCGGTCACGGTACAGGCCATGGCGTGGGGATTGAAATACACGAAAAGCCCACCCTTTCCCCCCGCAGCAAGGAAACCCTCGCCGCGGGCAATGTTGTCACCGTTGAGCCGGGCATTTACCTGCCGGGAGAATTTGGGGTAAGGATAGAGGATATGCTCCTTATAACCCCGGACGGCTACAAGAACTTCACCTCATGCAACAAGGAGCTTATAATCTTATAATATTGTAATAAAAAATCTACACACGGCGATGTATTTTACCGTGTGTAGATTTTTATAACTAATTAAAATTATTCGGCCATTCTCATGGTCATAATAAGGATACGCTTTACGCACTCCTCAAGGTCGGCTCTGGTAAGCACTCCCTTGTCATATGCGGCCTTCAGATCCTCGGGATAACCGACGTGCATCTTCATATCGTTGCCTGCAAGCACCTCGTCCACAGGGTTGTTCTTCTGGCCCCAATCGGTGGTGACCATACCGTCAAAGCCCCATTCCTCCCTGAGTATGCAGGTGACAAGCTCATAGCTCTCAGAGGTATGCTGGCCGTTGATAAGGTTGTAAGAGGTCATCAGCGTCCAGGGATCAGCCTCTTTTACGCAGATCTCAAAGGGTTTGAGATAGATCTCCCTCAAAGCTCTTTCGGAAAGCCTTGAGTCATTGTCAAAGCGGTTGCCCTCTTTGCTGTTGCAGGCAAAATGCTTTAATGAAACGGCAACTTTCTGGGACTGTATACCTCTGATCTCGGCTGCGGAACATTTGCCCGTAAGCACCGGATCCTCGGCCATATACTCAAAGTTACGGCCGCAAAGGGGGTTGCGGTGGATATTGATAGCAGGAGCAAGCCAGATGCCTATGTTGTTCTCCCTTATCTCGGAAGCGCTTGCGGCGCCCACTGCATAGGTCATGTCCGTATTCCATGTGCAGGCCAGGAGCGTAGCGCAGGGCCATGCGGTCGTGGGGATGCCCGTCTCCGTGCCAAGGCGCAGACCTGCGGGGCCGTCCGCCGTGGGGATGGGAGGAACCTTTAACCTTTCAAGTCCGCCAAAGCAGCCTGTGTTGGCAACGCCGGTGGGTTTCTGTCCGCCGACAAAATCCATAAGCTCCTCAAGGGTGAACTGGGCGGTAAACTCGTCAAGGGTGATCTTTTCGCCGATATCGTCAAACATGACCGGCTTCTCCGGAGCCTTCGCGCCGGAAAGCTTGTGTTTGCCCACGCCGGACATATAAACCGGCTCACCTGTGGGCAGAGCCTCAAAGCTGCCATCCGCAAGCATACGCTGTTTGAGGGCGAAGGGTCTGCACAGGGATCTGCACTGCAGGGTCACTGTATCCTCTTCGACAATATATTCATATTCAACCTTTTCAAGGTCACGTACCGATGTGCCAACGTAGAATTTATATGCGCCCTTTTCAAGCACATAGGCGGATTTTTGGATCTTGCCAAGATCGTCAAAGCTCGCCATATCTCCGATGTCAAAGCTCAGCGCCACCATCTCGGACTCGCCTGGAGCGAGTAGTTTGGTCTTTTTAAAGGCAGCGAGTTCCTTTGCCGGCTTGCCCAGCTTGCCCTGGGGCGCGCTGTAATACAGCTGCACCACCTCTTTGCCGGGAACGGAACCTGTATTCTTAACCGTCAGAGCTGCAACGATTTTGCCGTCGCTCTCCCCCGCTATTACGCCGTTAATCGAGAAATCGGTATAGGAAAGGCCGAAACCAAAGGGATAACGGACTTCATCGCTCTTGCCCGGCACCGTTTCAAAATAGCGATAGCCGACATATATATCCTCGGAATAGTTGAGGTAATAAAAGCTCTCCTCAAAGTCATCCTTGCTGGGGTAAGCGTCGTATGATTTGGCAATGGTATCAGCCAGCTTGCCGGAGGGATTAACGTCTCCGCAGATGATGTCCGCCACAGCGGAACCTCCCTCCATGCCGCCCTGCCAGCCGAAGATCAGAGCGTCAACCTTATCGTTTTTCGCAAAATATTCGCAGTCGATCACGGCGCCGGAGTTTACAACGACAACAACTTTTTCAAAATAACGGGTGATCTTATCAAGAAGGGCTGTCTCGGTATCAGAGAGCAAATAGTCTCCGCCGAAGGATCTGCGGTCAACGCCCTCAGAGGAATAGCGGCTCAGGGTAACGACGGCTGTCCCGGCATTATCTGCAGCCTCTTTGACTATATCCTCCGGCACGTCGGCTTCTTTTATAAAAGTGCTCGCCACGGTGTCATATATGATCTGATCCTTTTCGGGGCTGAAGGGCAGAGGATTTATTCTGTCCCAGATAGCGTTTACCTCGGCCTCTGTGGGCACCTTTTTGCTTGCTTCTTTGACGTAATTTTTATAAAACTCCACCGTGGGCATATATATGCTGACCTTGCCCTGGGCCTCTTTTTCCGCAAAACCGTCGTAGACGTTATGTATAAACGCGGTATGGACGTCTCCGCTTCCGCCGCCGCCCTTGACGTAGCTGATAGTTGCCTTGCCGAAAAGAGCAACGGTTTCCCCTTTCTTTAAAGGCAATGCACCGTTTTCGTTCTTGAGCAGTACCATTCCCTCGCCTGCCGCTTCTCTCGAAAGAGCAATATGTTCCGCTGAGGCGGTAACCCGTCTGCCGTCCTTGCCCAAGGGAATACAGGGCTGAAATCTGAACCTTGCATACTTGTCCATAGTGTGTTTTACGCTCCTTTTTTGATTTTATTTTTAAGCGATAGAAATCAACAAAAAGTATCTTAAATAATTATATATCACACATATCAACAAATCAATACATTTTTGAGGTATTGATGAGGTATTGATTTTGACTTTAAAAAAATATATAATACAGATGTGAGAGATCCCCAAAATTTTTTATAGGAGTGAGTGTTTTGAAAAAAGGTTTAGGTGTACTTTTGGCTGTTGTAGTTATCATTGTCCTGATCGCAGGCTCTGTGATCGGCAAATACAACAGCATGGTGACAATGAGTGAAAACGTTGACTCAAAGTTTTCGGATATTGATACCCAGCTCCAAAGAAGAGCTGACCTTATCCCCAATCTTGTAAACACGGTCAAGGGTTATATGGCTCATGAACAGAGCATAATCGACTCTGTCACAACTGCAAGGACAAAGCTCGTAAACGCTTCAACCGTGGCTGAAAAAGCGGAGGCGGACACCGCACTGACAAGCGCGTTGAACAATCTTCTGGTTGTGGTGGAAAATTACCCTGATCTCAAGGCGAGCAGCAACTTTACCCAGCTCACAGATGAGCTTTCCGGCACCGAAAACAGGATAGCAACAGCCAGAAGAGACTACAACAACGCCGTTAAGGATTACAACGCTTTCATAAAGAAGTTCCCCCAGTCGATAATCGCAGGTATTTTCAACTTTGACGCTAAAGAATATTTTAAAGCGAGTGAGAATGCAAATGAAGTTCCGCAGGTATCTTTTAATTAGCCTGCTGGCGGTTTTACTGTCAGCGGTGTTTGCGCTGCCCTCGTTTGCAATGGTCAGCGCGACCCGGGAGTTCTATGTAAACGATTACGCCGACATACTGTCGGATGAAACCGAAAAATATATACTTGAAAGCAGCGCGGCTCTTGCAAAGGTGACCAGCGCTCAGATCGTTGTTGTCACCGTACCAAACCTTGAGGGCGAGGCTCTGGAGCAATACGCCACAGACCTGTTCAGGAACTTCGGGATCGGGGATCAGAACAGAAACAACGGACTTTTGCTCCTGCTGGCACTGGAGGAAAGGCAGTTCCGCGTTGAGGTGGGCTACGGCCTTGAGGGCAGGCTGAACGACAGCAAAACAGGCCGCATACAGGATGAATATATGATCCCCTACTTCAAGGAGAACAAGTTTGACGAAGGAATGGTAAACGGCTACAAAGCCTTTTTCAACGAGGTTGCGGATGAATACGGCTACGATCAGACCATGCAGCCCGTTTCCCCAGTTGCAGAGCCGGACAGCGGCGACGGCGTCAGCGAGACCTTCATCAACTGTCTGGCTGTAAAGGCGATAGCCGTTTTGGTTATCTTTTTTATGCCAAAGCCAACAAAGCTCAGAAAATTTTTGTCCTTCTCACTGCTGGAGGCAGGCTCTGTCTTTCTTGCGTTCTTCGCGTTTTCCGAAATGGGGCAGCTGTCTGTGATCGCCCCCATGATAATAACAGGCACTATTTTCAACGTCATAGCTTCAGTTGCCAATAAATCAATTAGTTCCGGCTCCGGCTGGAGCGGCGGAGGATACTACGGCGGGGGCGGCAGCTTCGGCGGCGGTGGGTTTTCCGGCGGCTTTGGAGGCGGCGGAGGATTTTCCGGCGGCGGAGGCTCATCCGGCGGAGGAGGTTCCTCAAGGGGCTTTTGAAAAATAAATCTCCCGTAAGACGGTTGCGGCCGTTTTTGCGGGAGATTTTTTAATTATTTGATTATTTCAAGTTGAGCTTCCGTAACCTTGCATGGAAGGTACAGTACCTTTACGCCGGCCTTCATCGCGGCCTCAAGAGCCTCGCCGAACTGCGGATGTGTCTCAATATTAGGCAGCACCTTTGTCACTGCCGGCATGGCAATGACAAAGGCAAGAAAGCAATCGTAGCCCTCATGCACAGCCTTTTCAAGCTCATTCAGGTGCTTTACTCCCCGCAGAGTGGGCGCATCCGGGAAATAGCCCACTGAGTCTACCTCCAGCGTGCAGCCCTTGACTTCCATAAGGATCTTCCTTTCACCACATTCGATATAAAAATCGAAACGGGATCTTCCGTAAACAAACTCAGGTTTGATTTTTGTGATGCCCGGGAACTCCGCCGGAGACTTTTTGAGCCATTCCAGCACCACGGCGTTGGGCGCCTGGCTGTCAATGTTCACAAGACCCAATCCGGGTTTATATACCGCTATAAGATCGTACCGTGTCTTTCTCGCCGGGTTATCCGAGCGGGCAAGTATGACCTTCGCTCCGGGGAGCAGCAATTCTTTGCACCTGCCGGTATTTTTTACATGAACAGTCTCCCTTGCCCCGTTTATCTCCACCTCCGCCACAAAGCGGTTCGGTCTTGATATAAATTTTGCGGCAACTGTGTTTTTATAATCCATATCTTCACCTTAACAATCAGGGCCGCCCTGAAAAAAATCAAAGATCCTTTCGCAGTAATCCGGCGCCTCGTCATATACTCCATGGCCGTAGGTATTGTCGTAAAGATAGACCTCACAGCCCATTTTTTCCGCTATATCCAGCGACGCCTGAGCGCCCACCACCTTGTCACCCTTGCAGCCTATTACAAGAGTCGGAGCCGTTATGCAACCAAGCCTGTCGAACACATTGAAGGATCTTATTGACTCCGCCAGCACAACAAAGCGCCTGAGTTCTTCCTCCGTATAAGTTTCGGCGAAGGTCAAAAATCCACTCCTGTAAATATTGGCGGTGCTTTCGGAATAAACGGCTCTCATAAACAGCTCAGCCAAATCGGCTCTGCGTCCCTCCCTCGCGGCTTTTATCCAGCCATCGCACACGGAAACAGCTCCTTCGCTGATTGCAGCCGCAGTGGAGCCGAGAACCATACGCTCCACCAGCTCCGGGTGCCCGGCGGCAATGCACATGGCCATCATACCGCCCTGGGACACGCCGAAAATATTTGCTTTTTTGATGCCAAGGCGCTTCATAATGCGAACTGTATCCTCCGCCATTTCATCAACGGAGTACCGCTCCCCGATATTATCCCTGCGGTCAAAAACATAGACTGTATATTCATTGGCAAACATTTTGAATTTTTGTTCCAGAGCCTTGTAATCAGCCGTAACATTCCTGACAGATAACCCGGGAAGGATGACCAAAATTTTTTCTCCTCTGCCGAAAACAGCATAATCCATTTTTATGCCTTCCGCAAACGCTTTGTTGACCATACGCCACCACCAAACATTTTTATCGGTTTTTATATTAACACATATAGGTACACAATATCAAGTATATACCCCTGTGTAATTGACATAAATAATGTATATGTGATATAATAATAGATAACTTTCAGACATAAAGAGGCATCATTGAATGGGAAACAAAATTCATCAGCTCTCACCAAAAGTCCGGGTAATGGATCAGGCCGCCATGGAACGGGCCTTGATGCGGCTGTCGTATGAAATAGTCGAAAAAAGCACGGATCTTTCAAACCTTGTGCTTGTGGGCATCCTCACAAGAGGCGTGCCGATTTCAAAGATCATCGCCGCAAACATCCGAAAAAACAGCGGCGAGGATGTGCCTGTGGGGTCTTTGGATATCACTTTCTACCGCGACGATCTGGAAAGGATAAACGATTTTCCCAAACTAAACCGCCCCGAAGTCGGCATCGACATAAACGGCAAAGAGGTCGTTCTGGTGGACGACGTACTGTTCACCGGCCGCACCGCCCGCGCAGCGATAGACGCGCTTTTCGCCATTGGCCGCCCCGGTAAGATCCGCCTTGCGGTGCTTATTGACCGGGGTCACAGGGAGCTGCCCATCCGTCCGGATTACATCGGCAAGAACGTTCCCACCTCACTTTCCGAGGTCGTCAGGGTCAATGTCACCGAGACGGACGGCCGTGCCAACGTGGAGATATGCGAGATCGTAAAATAGAACGTCCATATTATAAATCACGGAAGGTGTGGAGCAATGGCCAATATTATTGTCAGCGCTTGTCTTTTGGGCTTTGATTGCCGCTATAAAGGCGACGGCTGCCTGTGCGAAAGGCTCGCAGCTCTGGCGGAGAAGCATACGCTGATCCCGGTTTGCCCCGAACAGCTGGGCGGTCTGCCCACTCCCCGTGACCCGGCGGAGATCTGCGGAGGCAAGGTCATTGACTCTGCCGGGCGTGACGTTACAGAGAAGTTTTCGGCAGGCGCTCAGGCCGCCCTTAAGGCTGCCCGGCTCAACCGCGTCACCACAGCCGTGCTCAAGGCAAGGAGCCCGTCCTGCGGCAGGGGTCTTATCTATGACGGAACCTTTACCGGCAGGAAAATACCGGGAGACGGCTTCACAGCAAAGCTGTTCCTGGAAAACGAAATAAATGTTTTTACCGAGGACGAGCTTGACGAGCTGGAAAACTATATAATAAATCAGTATAAATAATCATATACGCAAAAACACCCGGCAGGATGATCGTCTGCCGGGTGAAATTATTTGTTGCGCTTTATTAAAACATGTCTGATTCAATGTAGTCAACGCCCAGTGACCTGCAGTAACTCAGGGCGAAAATGTCGTTGGCGGTATAAAGAGCGACCTCCAGACCTCTGTCATGGAACTCCTTTACCATCTCCTCGGTCGCGCACTGGTAATCCGCGTCAATGGAAAATCCGTACTCAAAGCAGCGCTCGTAGTTGGAGTCATCCATACCGTAGGTCAGCATTATGGGAAGATCCGGGAACAGCTCCCTTGCCTTGATGAGGTTGTCAAACTCAAAGGATTGAAGAATACACTTTGAAAGATCGTAAACTTCTTCTACCAGGTTGAATATCTCTTTGACCTGATCGTCGGTGTAATCGTCCTTGAGCTCCACGAAGCAGATCATATTGTTCTCCTTCATGACCTCAAGATAGCGCCTGAAGGTGCAGAGATAAACCTTTTGGAAACCCTTCTGGTTTCTGAGCGGCTGGGCGGTGAGCTCCTCATAGGTGCTGTCCTTGACGGAAAGCTCGGTGCCATCCTTAAGGATGACCGTAGGATTGTGGTTGCAGACAAAGACGCCGTCTTTGGTCATGCGGATATCTGTTTCCGCTCCTCCTGAGCCGTGCTTTGCCGCCTTGGAAAAGGCCAGCTCAGTGTTCTGGTGATACCTGCCGCTGTATCCGCGATGGGCTATCATACAAATATCCTTGGGCTTTGGGCCGCCGAACAGGCCGCCTACAAATGTTACAAAAGCCATAAACGTGGCTGCGACCATTTTAAAGAACAACTGTGCTGACATAAAAAATCCTCCCTATAAAAATATGGAACATCTAAGAAAAATAATATCATATTTTATCGGGATTTACAAGAACAATATTGATTTATTTGCGCTATGGAAGAAAAAGCGGACAAAAGGGATTTTTTTGTTGTAAATCCGTTGACACGCTCCCCCGACTATGATAAAATATTTTCAAATAACACGGCAATCTTTAAAAGCGGTACAGAGATATCGACAAGATGAAACGTGATTCGGCCCGTCGGCCACAATTATGTTACCGAGTAACCTTGTCATATCGACATGGTTCTTTTTTATTGCTTTGCCGTGAAAAAGAAGGAGATTTTAAAAATGAAGTTAGCTTACAACATCAAAGACAAACCCAAATTCGGCCAGCTCATTGTATTCGCATTCCAGCAGCTGCTCGCCATCCTTGCCGCCACCATCGCGGTGCCCGCCATTGTTGGCAACGGTATGCAGCAATCTGCGGCGCTCTTCGGCGCAGGCGTGGGTACAATCGTTTACCTGCTCTTTACAAAGTTCAGCAGCCCCGTTTTCCTTGGTTCATCATTCGCTTTCCTCGGTTCAATGTTTGCTGCTTTCGGCGGCGCGGCTTCGGCTAAAGCCGGTTACGCAGGCATCATCATCGGCGCTATCTTCGCAGGCCTTGTTTATGTAATAATCGCTGTCTTAGTCAAGATCGCAGGCGTCAAGTGGATCGACAAGCTCATGCCCGCGGTAGTTATCGGCCCCACGGTTTCCATCATCGGACTTTCACTTGCAGGCAACGCTGTCGGCGACGCCCTCAACTTTGCAAAAACAGACGCAGGCTACGTTATGTCCACAAAGGGCTGGATCGGCTTTATCTGCGCTTTCGTTACCCTCTTCACCGTTATGCTTTGCAGCGTATTCGGCAAAAAAATGGTAAAGCTCATCCCCTTTATCATCGGTATCCTTGCAGGTTACTGCGTTGCTCTGCTCTTCACCCTTATCGGCATGAAGACCGGCAATGACACCTTTAAGATCATTGATTTCTCAATATTCCAGGATATGAAGTTCTTCGCGGTACCCGGCTTCACCTTCATAAATGCGGCTCAGGGTCTCAAGGAGATCGACGGAACATATGTTGGCACCGTAGCGGTGGCTTACATCCCCGTTGCCTTCGTTGTTTTTGCTGAGCACATCGCTGACCACAAGAACCTTTCCTCCATCATTGAAAAGGATCTTCTTAAGGAGCCCGGCCTCCACAACACCCTTCTGGGCGACGGTATCGGCTCCATCGCCGGCGCATTCTTCGGCGGCTGTTCCCAC
>CAMOTT010000058.1 GCA_946626015.1 uncultured Clostridia bacterium
CCTATCAGTACAAAACTGACGCAGCCTAACAGAAGGGTTTGACGCTATGAAAAAGTTTATTGCTTCGTTTATTGCACTGCTTCTTTGCTTCAGCGTGCTTTGCTCAACTTCCGCCGCGGCTGTTCAGAATGCCCCTGCAAAGGAAGGCGGGTTAAATCTGGAATTGTCGGAAGAGGGGCAGACTGCCTTTGATAAATTGGTAAACAAGCTTATCGACGTGATCCATCGCATTATAGTGGTGTTCCGTTATTCATGGAGCTCCAGCAGGAAGAAGACGGTGGATATGTCAAAATTCACCCTGACCTTTGCAGACGAATTTGACGGAAACAAAATTGACAGAAATATCTGGAACACCTGCGAGGGTGAAAGAAAGGGCGGCTACTGGCACAGTTCACAGACCTCTGTCAGGGACGGCAACCTTGTAATACGCACCGAGTATAATCAGGACGGAGCCTACGGCCCCGGTTATTATACCGGAAACGTCCGCACCAAGTACAGCTTTATGCAGAAATACGGTTACTTTGAGTGCCGCTGCATATTGCCGGCGGCTGAGGGTCTTTGGTCGGCTTTCTGGCTGTTCTCCCCCACGATAAAAGACTACGTTCCCGGCAAACAGGGCACGGAGATCGACATTTTCGAGTCCCCCATGTGGTACCGCGGCAACAGAGGGCTTGAGAACGGACTGGTCACATCAAACCTTCACTATGGCGGCTACGGTCTGGGTCACAGGTACAAAAACGTTACCGTGGCAAAGGCAAACAATCCTTACAGCGAATACAACACCTACGGCATGGAATGGAACGAGGACGGCTACACCTTCTATGTCAACGGTAAAAAGACCGGGTTCAGCAGATTTGGCGGAGTGTCTGAGGTGCCGGAGTACGTCAAGCTCACCGTTGAGGTTGACGGAGTGGACGGAAAACCCTATCCCGGCTGGTCGGGTCTGATAACCGCCAACGATCCCGGAGCAATACCCGCAGAATTTTTGGTGGATTATGTCAGAGTTTATCAGTACACTGACATTCTCAATAAAGAAGGATAAATTTTATAAAAAAACAGGTGAGATTTATGAAAGCTTTCAAAAAAATACTGTGCTTGCTGCTCGCTGTGGTCATTTCGTTGCCCATTGCTTGTGTTGCTTTGGCTGAAAATGTGGAGGAAAATATTCCCGTGGTGTTCGTGGCAGGCTATACCAGCTCGCGTATGTGGGTAAACAGGGGCACCCCCGATGAAAAGCGCGTGTGGAAACAGGATGTTGCCGATAAGGTCAAGGAGGCAGTAAAGAAAGAACTGCCCGGCATCATCGCGGATGTGGGTGCTGCTACAGTTGGTATGTATGACCAGTTGTTCGACACTTTGGAGCCGTATGTAAATGAGGTTATCGAAGAGCTCAGAATGAACGATGACGGAACGTCAAAGTACGATGTGGAGCTTTACCCCCACTCAGTTGAGGACACAAGACTGGACAGCCTTAACGAGATGGCTTATCATCCCGATTGGGATTCCCTCATAAATCTCGGCGCTGTGGCAGGGGAAAAAAACGTATACTGCTGCACACTTGACTGGCGTTACGGCCAGGTGGACAACGCCAAGGTGCTCAACGATTACATAAACGATCTGCTTGCGAAGACAGGAGCGGACAAGATAAACCTTATGGGCGTCAGCTACGGCGGACAGGTGGTTTCAAGCTACCTCACCATATACGGCGGCTCAAAAGTGAACAACGTAGTTCTTCATTCCCCGGCGCTCAACGGTAGTTCCATCGTTCCCCAGCTCCTCAGCGGCGAAAAGTTCTCGGTTGCCTGGTCCGATTTCCTCAGGCTGTATCAGGCGTATACAAGCAACGAGTCAGAGTATGCCGCTATCACGGATATCATAAACCCGGCGTTCCTTGATTCATTTTTGCAGGCGTTCCTGAACAGGTTTTTTATGGATCTGTTTATAAACTACGGCAGCGTGTGGGATCTTGTTCCCCTTGAAGACTATGCTGCTCTCAGGGATAAGCTGTTAAAAGACGGCAAGCATGACGCAATTATCGAGAAGAGCGACCGATATCATTTTGAGATCGCGGCAAAGATCAAAGAAACGTTTGCCGCACTCAAATCAGAAGGCGTTGACATTTCCATAGTCGCCGGCTACGGTTCCGACCTTGTTGTGGGCAACCGCACGAGCTCGGACGGAGTTATAGACCTTGCCTCCACCACAGGGGCGACAGTGGCAAAGCTGGGCACAACTCTTGGCGCTGATTATAAGGGCGCCGACTGCGGAGTTGACAGGCATTATCATCTCTCCGCCGATGGCACCGTCGACGCGGCGGCAGGCTATCTGCCGGAGAACACGTGGTACGTCAAGGATATGTATCACGGCTTGGGATTTAAAGAAAAGAAGATAACGAGCCTGCTGACAACTCTGCTCTTAACCGACAATATCCCGGACGTTCACGTCTCAACGGAATATCCCCAGTTTTTAACGTCACGGAATAACTGTAACGGAGTTTTCTTCGCTTTCAGCAACTGCGCGGAGGGGTATCTGACAAAGTATTCCACGGAGCTGACAGTTACAAACCTTTCAAAAAAATACAGCATGACAGTGGACGGTATCATATGCACAGGCGCTGATCTTACCTTCGGCTATTCCTCGGATAAGGTACTGGCTCCCGGCGAGAGCATGACGGTGAGCGTGCGCGGAACTCTGCCCTCAAAGGATCTGACAGGGGTAAAGGTTACCGTAAATTATGTTCAGGAAAAAGAAAAATATCCCCTTCCCAACGGCAGGACACAGAGCTTTTTGTATACAGACGATCAGCTTCTGGACGACGTGCTGACAATAGATAAAGACTCCGGAGCGGAAACTATAAGCTCGGGCGCGGCAAAGCGTGAGGGCGAGTTTTCCTTCAAGACTTTCTTTATGAGGATAGGGTATTATCTTTATAAATTCACCGCGAGGGTCTTGAGATTTATAGGCATAAAGGTAAAACAACCGGCGATTTGACTGCGTAATTTATAAAAGCGGCGGAATTTTCCGGGCGTGCGGATCAGGGAGAAATCTCTGATTTGCGCGCCCTTTGTTTTGCCGCCTTTTTGCTGAAAATTTCAATATTTTGTGTATGCTAAACAACATTAGCCGCACATATATACACAAATATAAATATCAGTAATAAAAACACTTGACATGTATTAAAAATAGATATACAATATATAGGATAGTGCAGAGTCCAAGCTCTTTGCTATTATTCATTTGTAATCAGGAATCGTATTCCTATATCTTACTTTGAAAATTTAATAACAGGAGGTAAAGTTATCTTTGGATTGGTTAAAGATATTGATAGCTGTTGTGGTCAGTATTGCCGCAACCAGCTTAGTCTTTATTTTGATTCAGAAATACCGCGAAAAATCAGCGGAGACCAAGATAGGTTCCGCCAATAAAGAAGCGGCTCGTATACTTGACGAGGCAATGAATCAGGCAGAGACCAAGAAGAAGGCGGCCATCTTGGAAGCTAAGGATGAGATCCACAAACAGCGTACCGAGATGGAGCGTGAACTGCGTGAAAGACGCACAGAGATCCAGCGCCAGGAAAGACGCTTGATCCAAAAAGAAGAAGCCCTGGACAAAAAGTCAGATAACCTTGAGAAGAAAGAAGATGTCCTTAACGAGAAAATCAAAAATGCCGATGATCGTTTGGCCGAGGTCGAACAGATCAAAAGGAGCCAGTTTGAGATGCTCGAAAGGATCTCAGGTTACACCAAGGATCAGGCAAGAGATTACCTGCTCAAGAGCCTTGAAAGCGAGCTGACTCACGAGAAGGCTCTCAAGATCCTTGAAAACGAGCAAAAGACCCGCGAAGAGTCTGACAACATGGCAAGGGAGATCATCGCCACCGCTATCCAGCGCTGCGCGGCCGATCATTCCGCAGAGGCCACAGTGTCAGTTGTGGATCTGCCCAACGATGAGATGAAGGGCAGGATAATCGGCAGAGAGGGCAGGAACATCCGTACCCTTGAGCAGATCACAGGCGTTGATCTCATTATCGACGACACTCCGGAAACGATCACGGTTTCAAGTTTTGATCCCGTTCGCCGCGAGGTTGCAAGGCTTACGCTGGAGAAGCTTATCGTTGACGGCCGCATACATCCGGCCCGTATTGAGGAGATGTATGAAAAGTCAAAGAAAGAGGTGGAGGCAACCATCAAACAAACCGGCGAGCACGCGCTTATAGAGGTCGGTTTGAACGGCATCCATCCCGAGATCGTCAAGCTGCTTGGCAGGCTGAAATACCGCACGAGCTACGGCCAGAACGTTCTCAACCATTCGCTTGAGGTTGCATATTTGGCAGGCCTTATGGCATCAGAACTTGGAACTGATGTCAAGCTGGCAAAGAGAGCGGGCCTGCTGCATGATATCGGCAAAGCGCTGGATCATGAGTTTGACGGTTCCCACATTGCGCTGGGTTATGAATTCGCAAAGAAATACAAGGAGAACGAGCAGGTTCTCCACGCTATTCAGGCGCACCACGGCGACGTTGAGGCCAAAACCATCACGGCCTGCCTGGTTCAGGCTGCGGATGCTATTTCAGCCGCACGCCCCGGAGCGAGGCGCGAGAATATCCAGAACTACATAAAGCGTCTTGAAAAACTTGAAGAGATCGCCACATCCTTTGAAGGCGTTGACCGTTCTTTCGCTATCCAGGCCGGACGCGAGGTTCGTATAATGGTCAAGCCCGAGCTTGTGTCTGACGATAAGATGGTGCTTATGGCGCGGGATATTGCCAAGAAGATCGAAGAAGAGCTTGAGTATCCGGGTCAGATCAAGGTCAATATGATCCGTGAAAGCAGAGCGATGGATTACGCAAAATAAAACAGCATAAAATAATTGCAAAAAACGGACTGCAAACTCACTTTCGTGGGAATGCGGTCCTTTTTGCAATGTAAAATATATTCTTATTTGTTCTTGAGGTATTCCGAAGCAGCGACAACAAATTCTTATGCGTTTTTATACTGTGCGCCTGCGACCTCAGGTGTGATGAACTGCAACAAACTCAAAACTATCGCGCCGTAAGCCTTTTTTTACCCGAGCCTCTGACTTTGCCCGCAAGGGCAAATACGGCAAAGACGATTATGTTCACGCAAACTATGCTTGCGCCTGCCGGGGTGGAAAGGGTGTAGGAGAATATCATACCCGCAATGAAGCACACAACGGACACCGCAGCCGAGGAGATGACCACGCTGCGGAAGCTTTTAAAGACCCTCATTGACGAAAGGGGCGGAAAGATCACCAGACTTGAAATAAGGAGCGCGCCCATGAGCCTCATGCCGAGGACTATCGTCACCGCTGTGAGCAGGGCTATGAGCATATTGTAAAACCCGGCGTTTATGCCTGTAGCCCGGGCAAAATTTTCGTCAAAGGTCACAGCGAAAATGTTGTTGTAAAGGATGATATAGAACAGGACAACTATGGCCGAAAGAATAACGCTGACATAGACGTCGCTTTTGCCCACGGCAAGGATGCTGCCGAACATATAGCTCGAAAGGTCTATGTTTGTGCCCATCAGGGATACCGTTACAACGCCCACAGCGAGGGCTCCGGTGGAGATGAGAGCAATGGCGGCGTCTCCTTTTATTCTGCTGTCTCCGCTGATACGCAGCAGCAGAAACGCTGAGGCAAGCACAACAGGCACAGCCACCGTCAGCGGCGCCCAGTTGAGCGCAGTGGCAATGGCCATTGCTCCAAAGCCCACATGGGACAGGCCGTCGCCTATCATGGAGTACCTCTTGAGTACCAGACTGACACCAAGCAGAGAGGCGCACAGGGATATAAGAGAGCCCACCACTATTGCATTTATAAGAAAACTGTATGACATCATGTCGCCTAAAACACTAAGCATTACGCACCCCGAAAGTGAAGTTTTTGTATTGACAAATTATAACACTATGTTTCGATAAAATCAATACCGCCCGGTTTACTTTGAGGAGAAGCGGTCGCGGATAAGCTCGCCGCAGAACCTGCTGCTGCGTTCAAAGAGCCTCCAGTAGCGCGAGACCACAAAATGCAGTTTGCCGAAGGCGGTCAGGTTTTCCGCCTTGTCGTACCAGAAACGGGCAGGCACATACATATACAACGGGTGCAGCTCCTCGATCGTTCCCTCATGCATCCTTGTTACGCCAAACTTTTCAAAGTCCGCTTTCAGTTGTTTTCTGTTGTTTACGGCAGTAAAAATGTTGCCGAATTCCCTTTTGTTGACAAAGGCTTTCCAAAAGCGCCAGCTAAGCTCGGAGCGCATTATATGGTCAAGCTCCTCGCCCTTTGCCGCCGTCTTTGCGGCTTTCCAGTATTTGTCCGCCTGTTTTATTTCGCCGGGCATGAATACGAAGGTCTCCAAAAGATCCTCGGTGAGTCCCACGTGGGCGTGGGCAGCCGCTTTTGAGGTCAGGTCAATGTATTTCCTCAACTCCTGCCAGCCATCGCCGTAGTACGCCTTGAGAAAGCCGTTCATCTCTCCGCTGTAATCGCAGTATGGGTCTTGCAGGAGCTTTGAGATAAGGTAGGCGCGCAGTTCGCCGAACTCGGAGTCACATTCCTCGATGTAATAGTTGCCCTCCTCATAGACACCCTTAGCGTTGTGCTCATAGAAGATCTGCATATTCCGCTGCAGCACGCCAAAGTCGGGGAAAGGCCCTGCCGTGTGGGCGTAATTTGTGGTGTAGTCCCAGATATACAGACGGTCAGACAGCGAGGACCAATCCTTAAGATCCTTCATAAACGCAATGTTTTTCGGGCACTCCGGGTCGTCCAAGGTGTGGGAGAAGCAACACTCTATGGAGCACAGCCGCACTATCACGTTGGGCTCCGGCCTGACCTTGCCCGGCGCGGTTCGGGTGTATTGGTAGGCAAAGGTGTCTATTGCCACGTTGTCATACCCTGCGGCGGCCACCGCCCCGGCGATACGGTTGACAAAGGTTATCATCGTGCCTGCGTGGGAGCCGTTTTCCTCATCGAGAGCCTTGCAGGCAGGACATTCACAAAAGTGCTGATTATCGCTTTGGGTGAGAGAAATTATCTGTACAGCGGCGGCCGGGTCGTGGCGCAGCGCCAGCAGGGCAAAAACCTCGTCCTCCACGATCTTATATACTTCCTCATTGGTCAGGCAGAGCTGATCCCCTGTGCGCTCACCGTTGTGCAGGGCGAAATATTCAGGGTGGGTGTCAAAATATTTTGCCGCGGCGCAGAACTGGGTGGCGAGGGAATGGGCAAAGGTTGAAAGGTAGTTCACCGTGCCGCCGAGTTCTTCGGGAACTTGGCGATAAATGCCGCCGTTGAGCCCGTTCATCAGGGAATACTCCGTGTCACATGGGGAGTGCCAGTCGGTTTCGGTGTACTCAAAAAACGGTGTGTATTCAATGTTGAAGGTCTGTGGCAGAATAACGGCAGTCTGCTCCGTTGCCATGCCGCTTTCCGCTGTGTAGACCTTGCATCCGCCGAATTGTTCAAGGAAAGCATAAACCGCCGCAATGTTTCCTCTGGTTCCGGCTCCGGCTAAAGCCAAGCCGTTTTCGGCGGGGCGCAGCACATAACTGCCGTCGGCTTTGCCGCTAAGCTCCAAGCCGGATGCGGAGCCGATGTACAGCCCGAAACGTTCGCCGGTCTCCCCGGGGCTTACCACCGGCAGTTTGAGCCCGAACATCTGCTCCAGCCGCTCCTGCAAACGGTTCGCAGCGGCGCGCTCATATATGTTGGCATTTTCCGCCGCCACGATAACAGCGTCCCGGGGCAGGGGAGCGTCCTGAGCCGCGGTGGACAGACCGAAACAAAAGAATGAAAAAATCAGAAATACAGCGGCGAAGATCAGCTTTTTCATATTATCTCTCCAATATCATATATAAAAGGTAAATATATAGTACATTAAATTCCGGTGTTATTCAATAGATAATTTGTTTTTCAGCGCAAAAATGGAAACGATCAGGATCACGGAGGCACGTTTTTTAACGCATATTCATAAAAAATCAACAAATCATTTTGAATTTGTTGACAAAAAACTGTTGTGATGCTACAATTATTTAAAATAAGGGGTTGACAGATAAGATGAAGCGTGAGATAATCGCATACATAACATAACATAACGGACTTTTGCCGTCCGGCGGTTCGTTGCGACTGTTTTGATATGATGTGCTTTCGGTAAAGGGTGCTCTTGCGCCTTTTGCCGATTTTTGTTTTTATGCAGCCTTACTCCCTGAGAAAGGGGCGCTTACGGTCATTCTTACCGCCACGGCGGTATTTAAATAAATCTATAAACCCAAGGAGGAAAAACAATGAACAAAAAAATCAAACGAACTTTGGAGATTTTGCTCTCATTGGCAATGATTTTTTCGCTGATGCCGACGAGCGTATTCGCCACGCTGTCAGACGGCACAGCCTTTCTCGGCAACGTGGCTGACGGTGACATCATCACCTTCGGCTCCTACCCCCAGAGCAAGGTGACGGACAGCGCCACGATCACCGCCCTCAACAATGCTACGATATGTTGGCGCTACATTCCATTGCCGTTTCGGCAAGATCGATCAAAATCAATGCCGATTTGGCAAGAACGCTTCTGTATTTTTCTCCCCGAATTTACGTCGATTTTGGAAATCGCCAACCTGCTCATTCTGGCAACACGACATTTGTGGTGGCAACAAACGCAAAAATCAACTGGTTTTTGGTTCAATTCTTCAGGACATAAAAAAGCCGCAACCCCTTGATACATAATGGGTTGCGGGATGGAGCTGGTGGTCAGAATCGAACCGGGAACGTGCTTTGCACGCCCGTGATTATAACGCCTCAATTTTTGACGGAGCAAAAATTGAGATGCTTAAGTTGTCAGTTCGATATTACAACTAAACTAAAATTGAACAGGATGACCTTTCGGTCATCCTGTTCAATTGGAGCTGGTGGTCAGAATCGAACCGGGAACGTGCTGCGCACGCCCGGAGATCATAACGCCTCAATTTTTGACGGAGCAAAAATTGAGATGCGAATGTTGTCAGTTCGATATTACAACTAAACAAAAATCGAACAGGATGACCGAAAGGTCATCCTGTTCAATTGGAGCTGGTGGTCAGAATCGAACTGACAACCTGCTCATTACGAATGAGCTGCTCTGCCATTGAGCCACACCAGCGACGTTACCCACTAATTATAATAAAAAAGTCGGGCAATTTCAAGTGTTTTTTTAAAAATTTTCCTTTTACAATTGTGACGGGGGATCAATCCACGCCGCGGTAGTAAAGCCCCCTCGTGAACTCACCCTCCGGACGGCCGCCGAGCTTGTAGGCGTTGATGATTTTTTCACATTCTTCCCTTGATTCTGTGGTGAATTTAAGGAGCAGAAAATCTATATTTTTGACCTCGTTGAGCCTGTCCGCAAGAAAAAGGGGACGGGAGTTGAGTATTTCGGAGCAGCCGTTTGAGCACCGCACGGGGAAGGTGACGTTCATCCTGTCCACTATCCCGGAGCCTCGTTTGCACTGGGCGCAGGTCTTGCCGTTCTTTACCGGGCAGTTGACCGTCAGCATCAGCGGCAGTCTGCCGTAGGCTAAACTACCTCTGGGCAGGCTCCCTTTGAGGGCGGCGATCTGTTTCAGAGTCAGCTCCGCGGAGACCAAAACTTCATCGGCTCCCAGATCTTCAATGCAGGCCAGCGCGTGGGAGTTGAAAATATTTGTGCCGTAGTCGGCTGAGACCCGGAAGCCCTCGGAGCGGAGCAGATAAATGCCGTCCGGCGTGCCGGCAAAGCCCCTGCTAACGCCAAGCTCTTTGAGCTTGCGCAGCCTGTTGCGGAGTCTTTCACCGGTGCCGAATATCCCCCTGGGGAGCTTGACGGCTGAGTTCTTTTGACTAAGAAACAGCTCGTCCGGGGCGTCAAAGGGCAGAATTACCCGGGTTACGCCGCCAAGATCATCGGGGATCTGTCCCTCATTGTCAAACTCCGCGTACAGCGCTTTGCCGCCGGGCTTGCGGTCGGTAAGCTTTTCTGTTGTTTTTGTGAACGCCTTGGGTTCGGTGGCGCCCAGCTGTTCATTTAGTTTTTCCAACGCCTCACGCCGCAGTGAATTTACGCAGGAGGAGGGGATGTTCAGCCCTTCGTCAAGCTCAAATTCAAAGCTGACAGGCAAAAACTGGGTGCCGCCGCATTTTCTGAGCTGGGCGGTGAGCTTTTCCTCTGTTACCGGGCTGTTCAGGGCTTTTTGTGGTATGGTTTCGGAGCGGCAGGACACCTTTTTGCCCCCGGCCTGCGCGGCAAGGGTGACGTTTTCACCCTCAACGCAGGTCATAAAAAATTCAGTGGGAATTTTTTGCGGTTCTTTGTTGTATAACCCGGCAAGCCTTGAAAGCACAGGCGCGGC
>CAMOTT010000059.1 GCA_946626015.1 uncultured Clostridia bacterium
CCCTGCGGACGCGGAAAACGAGCTGTCTCTCCGCCCCCACCGGTTCGATGACTACATCGGGCAGGAAAAAGTCAAAAAAAATCTTTCAATATATATCGAGGCTGCGCTCAAGCGCGGCGAACCCCTTGACCACGTGCTGCTTTACGGGCCTCCCGGTCTGGGCAAAACCACCCTTGCAGGGATAGTCGCCAACGAGATGGGGGTCAACTTCCGGGTCACCTCCGGCCCCGCCATCGAAAAACCCGGCGACCTTGCCGCCCTGCTCACCAACTTAAGCGAGGGGGATGTGCTTTTTATCGACGAGATCCACCGCCTTTCACGCAGTGTTGAGGAGGTGCTTTACCCGGCTATGGAGGACAACGCCCTGGATATCATCATCGGCAAAGGCCCCTCCGCCAGGTCAATAAGGCTTGACCTTCCCCGCTTCACCCTTATCGGCGCCACCACAAGAGCCGGCCAGCTCAGCGCGCCCCTGCGGGACCGTTTCGGCGTTATTTTCAGGCTGGAGATGTACACCCCGGAGGAGCTGTCGCAGATAGTGCGCAGAAGCGCCGGGATACTGGGCATTGAGCTTGACTATGACGGAGCCATGGAGATAGCCTCCCGTTCAAGGGGCACCCCGAGAATAGCCAACAGGCTCCTGCGCCGCGCCCGTGACTTTGCTCAGGTTGTGGGAGAAGGCGTCATCGACCTCAAAAGCGCGCAGACAGCTTTGGACGGCATGGAGATAGACGAGCTTGGCCTTGACCTGACCGACCGCAAGCTGCTGACCACCATGATAAACCACTATAACGGCGGCCCCGTGGGGCTGGAGACCATCTCCGCCGCCATCGGCGAAGAAGCCGTTACGATAGAGGATGTTTATGAACCCTATCTTATGCAGATAGGCTTTCTCGGAAGGACGCCCCGGGGCAGGGTCGTCACCCCTGCGGCATACGCTCATCTGGGCATTTCCATGCCCTCGGGAAGCTTTTCACAGCCCGACCCGGAACAACAAAAATTTGATATGTAAGGAGAGTTATCACAATGGGCAGATTATTCGGAACAGACGGAGCCAGAGGAATAGCAAACAAGGATCTGACCTGCGAAATGGCCATGCAGATAGGCCGCGCCGCGGCAATGGTGCTCGTTGACGAGCACATCGAAAGACCAAAGGTCATAATCGGCTCGGACACCCGCGCCTCATCCCCCATGCTTGAGTGCGCCATCGCCGCCGGACTTTGCTCCGTTGGCGCGGACGTGCTTATCGCCGGAGTTGTTCCTACCCCGGCTGTGGCTTATCTTGTAAAAACTTACAATTACGACGCGGGAGTCATGATCTCCGCCTCCCATAACCCCTGTGAATATAACGGCATCAAGATCTTCAAATCCGACGGTTACAAGCTCCCGGACGCTTTGGAGAAAAAGATAGAGGAAATAATCCTTGACGCGGCCGAGGTTCCTCCGGTAAAGATCGGCGGCGCCGTGGGCAGAGTGGAAAGATCCGAGGCGGCGGTGTTCGACTACCTTGAGCACCTGCTCACCACCGTTGACGGCGACTTCAGCGGCATGAAGATAGCCATCGACTGCGCCAACGGTTCCTCCTCCATCACCGCTCCGGAGCTGTTTATGCGCCTGAACGCGGAATGCACCGTTATCTGCGCTGAACCGGACGGCGTGAACATCAACGACAACTGCGGCTCCACCCACCTTGAACGGCTGCAGAAATGCGTAGTGGAAAACGGACTTGATCTGGGCATCGCCTTTGACGGAGACGCGGACCGCCTCCTTGCCGTGGACGAAAACGGCGATATCGTTGACGGCGACAAAATAATCGCCATCTGCGCCAACGCCCTTAAGCAGGCGGGCAAGCTCACGGGGAACAAGGCTGTTGTCACCGTTATGAGCAACATGGGCTTTTATGAGTTTTGCAAAAACCACGGCATAGAATACGAAACCACAAGTGTGGGCGACAGATACGTCCTTGAAAATATGGTCGAAAACAATTATAAGATCGGCGGCGAGCAGTCGGGTCACGTCATCTTCCTTGACTACGCCTCCACAGGCGACGGTCAGCTCACCGCGCTGCAGCTCTTGAGCAACGTCAAAAAGAGCGGCAAAAAGCTGTCGGAGCTGGCTAAGTGCATGACGGTTTACCCCCAGGTGCTTGTCAACGTCAAGGTGTCTGAAATGGGCAAGGTTAGATACAAAACCGACGAGGAGATCAAAAAGGCTGTGAATGAAGCGAAAGCCGAGCTTGGCAATGATGGCCGTGTGCTCGTGCGCGTCTCCGGCACCGAGCCCCTTATCAGGGTCATGCTCGAGGGCAAGGACGAGGCTCAGATAACCCGCCTTGCCAACGAGATAGCGGAGGTCGTCCGCGAGCGTTTGATATGATTTTTGCTGAGTAAAGCGAGGCTGAAGGCAGATGCGTGTTGCCGGTAACTGGAAGGACTATGAGCTCATTGACTGTTCGGGCGGCGAAAGGCTTGAACGCTGGGGCGATGTGATCCTCATTCGTCCCGACCCTCAGATCATCTGGAAAACCGAAAAAGACACGGAGCTCTGGCACAGGGCTCACGCCCGGTACAACCGCTCCTCCAAGGGCGGCGGCAGCTGGGATGTGAGGCGGAAAATGCCGGATTACTGGAACATCGGCTACCGGGATCTGACCTTTAACATCAAGACAACCGGCTTCAAGCACACCGGGCTTTTCCCGGAGCAGGCAGTCAACTGGGACTACACCGCAAAGCTTATCAGGGACGCCGGCCGGGATGTGACCGTGCTCAACCTTTTCGCCTACACCGGGGGCGCTACCGTCGCGGCTCTCAAGGCCGGGGCAAGCGTCACCCACGTGGACGCCGCCAAGGGCATGGTGGCCTGGGCAAAGGAGAACGCGGCGCTGAGCAAAACCGACCCCGCCCGGGTGCGCTGGATAGTTGACGACTGCATAAAATTTGTCCGGCGGGAGATCCGCAGGGGCAAAAAATACGATATAATCATCATGGATCCGCCCTCCTATGGCAGAGGCCCCGGGGGCGAGATCTGGCACCTTGAGGACGAGATCTACGGCTTTATCGAGCTTTGCGCTCAGCTCCTCTCACCGGACGCGCTTATGATGATGGTCAACTCCTACACCACGGGACTTTCCCCTTCGGTGATGGACTATATACTAAAAAGCGTTGTCGTTCCCCAATACGGCGGCGCGGCTTCGGGGGACGAGATCGGTCTGCCCGTAACAAGCTCCGGCATGGTTCTGCCCTGCGGAGCAACGGCTGTCTGGCAAAAGTAATTTTCATTAAGGATATTTACCCATGGATGAAACGATAATCGAATTCAACAACGTCAGCTTTACCTACGAGGCGGAGGAGAACAACCCCGAAAAGCCCGCAGTAAAAAACGTAAATCTTAAAATAAACCGCGGCGAGTTCATCGCTGTGCTGGGGCATAACGGCTCCGGCAAGTCCACCCTTGCCAAGCTCACCAACGCCATACTTGTGCCGGATGAGGGCAAGGTCACGGTGGCCGGCATGGACACCTCGGACGAAAGCAAGGTCTACGACATCCGCCGCAAGGTGGGCATGGTTTTCCAGAACCCGGACAATCAGATCGTCTCCACCATAGTTGAGGACGATGTGGCCTTCGGCCCGGAAAATCTGGGCATACCCCCGGAGGAAATACGCAGGCGTGTGGACGAGGCGCTGAAATGCGTTGAGATGTACGATTTCCGGCTGTACGAGCCCCACAGGCTCTCCGGCGGTCAAAAGCAGCGCGTGGCCATTGCAGGCATCCTCGCCATGCGCACGGACTGCATCGTGCTGGATGAATCCACCGCCATGCTTGACCCCAGAGGGCGAAAGGAAGTCATGGACACCATCCGCCGGCTCAACCGGGAGCACGGCATAACCGTGGTTTTCATAACCCATTTTATGGACGAGGCCGTGGAGGCCGACCGCGTCGTTGTTATGAACGACAGCAGGATATTTATGGACGGCACCCCCTACGAGGTGTTTGCCGACATCAAAAAGATAAAAAAGATCGGGCTGGACGTTCCCCAGGCCGCGGAGCTGGCAAACGAGCTGCGCGAAAGCGGAATATCCATCCCTGAAAATATACTCACATCAGAGGAATGTGTGCAGGCTGTTCTGGAGGTAGTCAATGCCGATAATCGAGGTTGAAAACTTAACATACCGTTACGGCAACGGGCTTTCCCCCGAAAAGGCCGCAATCGAGGATATAAGCCTTCAGGTCGAGGAGGGCGAGCTTCTTGCTGTCATCGGCCATACAGGCTCAGGCAAAAGCACCCTTATCCAGCACCTCAACGGTCTGCTCAAGCCCACCTCCGGCAGGGTGATCGTTGACGGGCGCGACATCTGGGAGAGCAAGGCCTCCGTGCGTCAGGCGCGGTTCACCGTTGGGCTGTGCTTCCAGTACCCGGAGTATCAGCTCTTTGAGGAAACCGTGTACAAAGATATCGCCTTCGGCCCTAAAAATATGGGCTTTGACGAGGAGGAAATACACAAGCGGGTCTGCCGCGCCGCCGAATACGTTGGCATTGGCAAAGAGCTTTTTGAAAAATCCCCCTTTGACCTTTCCGGCGGGCAAAAGCGCCGCGCCGCCATCGCCGGGGTGATGGCAATGGAGCCCAAGGTGCTTATCCTGGACGAGCCCATCGCAGGGCTTGACCCCCTTGGCAGAGACACCGTACTGGGGCTTATAAAATCATACCGCGAGGCCACCGGCAAAACGGTGATACTGGTCTCCCACAGCATGGAGGATGTGGCAAAGCTGGCCACAAAGATCCTCGTGCTCAACAAGTCCCGCCTTGCCATGTTCGGCACGGTGGAGGAGGTTTTCTCCCGGGGGGACGAGCTTACGGGCATGGGTTTGAATGTGCCCCAGGTAACCCGGATCTTTATGCGGCTCCGTCAGGCGGGTCTGCCTGTAAGCTCCGGGATATATACAGTTGAGCAGGGCAAAAACGAGCTGCTGCGGCTGATGAACGGGGGGCGGAGCAAATGATAAGAGATATCACCATCGGCCAGTATTACTCCGGCAGCTCCGTCATCCACCGGATGGACGCCCGGATGAAGATCGTCCTCACGCTGGCGTACATCGTTTCCATCTTCATATGCAGGAATTTCATCTCCCTCGGGGTAATGGCGCTTTTTGTGGCTGTCACCGCCCTGTTTTCCCGGGTGCCGGTAAAAATGCTTTTAAAGAGCCTTAAACCGGTTTTGATAATCGTCCTGTTCACCGCCGTTCTGAATATCTTTTACACCACCGGGGGCAGCACCCTGGTGGAATGGCGGTTCATTAAAATAACCAGCAAGGGCGTTTTCTCCGCAATATTTATGTCAATACGAATAATCGCCCTTATAGTGTGCAGCTCTCTGCTGACCTACACCACCACCCCAACTGTGCTCACAGGCGCCATAGAGAGCCTTTTATCCCCCCTCAAGATATTCCACATCAAGGTGAACACCTTCGCCATGATGCTGACTCTGGCGCTCAGGTTCGTCCCCACCCTTATAGAAGAGATCGACCGCATTATGAACGCCCAGAAGGCAAGGGGCGCGGATCTTGAAAGCGGAGGGCTCATCTCCCGGGCCAAGGCGCTTGTGCCCATACTCATTCCCCTGTTCATCTCCTCCTTCCGCAGAGCCTATGACCTTGCCTTCGCCATGGAATGCCGCTGCTACACCGGTGGCGACAACCGCACCAGCATGAAGAAGATGAAGCTCGCCGGGCGCGACTTCGGGGCGCTTATATTTTATTTGATAATGCTTGCCGGGATAATCGTTGTCAACCGGCTCTTTCCTGCCGTGATCTGAGGTAAAGTATGAGGAATTTGTTGTTTACAATTAAATTCAACGGCGCCGATTACCACGGCTGGCAGGTGCAGGAAAACGCCGTCACCGTCCAGCAGACGGTTCAGGACGCCCTTGAGAGCATAATCGGCAAGCGGGAAAATATAGTGGGCTGTTCCCGGACGGATTCCGGGGTGCACGCAAATATGTACTGTTTTAATATGCGTACCGGCTCCGCCCTCGGATGCGGCGACTTTATAAGAGCCATGAATGCCAAGCTCCCCGAAACCATCGCCGTCACCGGCTGCCGGGAGGTTCCCTTTGATTTTCACGCCAGGTATGACTGCCTCGCAAAGCAGTACGTTTACCGCATCTATAACAGCTCCATCCCCGACCCCTTTGAGGCAGGCAGGAGCCTGCGGTACAAATACCCTTTGGACGCGGCAATTCTTGACAAGCAGGCAAAGGATTTTATCGGCACATACGACTACCGCGCCTTTTCCGCCGCCGGCTCAAGCGTCAAGGACACTGTGCGCACCGTCACCCACGCCTCGGTGACACGGGAGGGTGACACAGTCACCTTTACTGTTGAGGGCAACGGCTTTTTGTACAACATGGTCAGGATAATGACCGGCACCCTGCTCTATATCTCCCGGGGCAAGATCCCGGAGGGAACTATAAAGGAGATCATAGCCTCCGGAGACCGGGAAAGGGCAGGCATCACCGCTCCCCCGGAGGGGCTGTATCTTAATGAAGTAATTTATTCTATATAAATAAGAAGGTGAGACTTTATGGAAAACGAGAGAGAAAAGGTTCCTGTCAGCGAGAGGAAAAAGGCTGTCAGAAAAAAGAAAAGGTTAAGACTTCTGCTGCGCGCTGCCATTCTGCTGGCGGTCATCTTCATCATCACCTTCATAACCATGAGTCTGCTTGGCAGCGTCAGGTTTTCAAACGTCACCGAGGCCTTCACCACCTTTGCCGCCTCCTTTAAAAAGGGCGGAGGCTACCCTGTGGATATCGGCTACGGCGACATAAAGGCGGTTGATATGCTGGGCAAAAAGCCCGTGATAGTCCAAAGCAGCTCCATCTGCGTGCTCAACTCCGCCGCAGGCAAGACCTTTGAAACGGAGCACGGTTATCTTGACCCTGCCCTGAGGGTGAACAACGGGCGCATCCTGCTGTTTGACAGAGCCTCCGACAAGCTCATGGTGCTCACGGCCAACTCCAAGCTCTATGACTATAAGGCGGAAAAGAACATCATCACCGCCGCCATCAGCCCCAGCGGATACGTGGCCTATGTCACCCAGTCGGACAACACCAGCTGTGTGCTCAACGTGCTGAATACGAAGAAGACCGTCGTCTTTGCGTGGAGCTGCGCTGACGAATATATCTCCGACGTTTCCTTTGCCTCCGACAACAGGCTGGCAGTTTCCGTCATCGGTGTCAAAGAGGCAAAACCCTATTCAAAGGTGATCGTTCTCGATATGAATAAGGAGAGCTCCTTGGCCACCTTCGACTTTCCCGACAGCTCCGTTTTCGATCTGGAATATACCCGGGGCAGGCAGCTTGCAGTTGTGGGCGACAAGGTTTTCTCTGTGATCTCCCGGGATCTTTCCGGCAAAACAGACTCGGCCTTTGCCCCGTACAAGCTCTCGAATATCGCCAAGTACAAGAGATCCTTTGCCCTTGCCGTCTCCGAACTGGATAAGGGCAAGCACATAATAAAGCTCTTCGGCGGGAGCGGAAAACTGATCTTTGAACAGTCCTTTGACGAAGGCGTTGACGATATCGCCCTTTACGGCTCAAACGTGGCCGTACTCCACGGCAGCACGGTCAAGGTGTTCAACAGGCGCGGCAACGTGATCTCGGAGATAGACGTGGGCAAAAACGTCTACCGCATAAAGCTCGCCGGCTCCCGGCTGTACGCCTTCTCGGTGAACGAGATAAGGAAATACGCGACATGAGAAAAAGGGGCTGTCGCATTTAGCGAATAACAAAAATAAATAAAGGAAAAGAGTTTCTCTTCCGAAAAAAACCGCTCTGCTGCCGGGCAGAGCGGTTTTTAATTATGTCTGCGCGCTTGCTGAGGCGGTAACTGTGGTTCCCGGCTCTGTTCTCGCCCGGGTCGTGGTTTCCGGGATCGTTTGCGCCTTAGTCGCGTTTTCCTCCTCCGGCTCCCGGTAAACAGCGTCGGCATCGGGTTCAAGCCAGGTGGTATCTTCTTCCCCGGTCTCATATGCGGCAATATCTTCTTTGTACCGCTCCTCTTCCTTTTTGATAAGATACTGCCCGTTGGCTTTGATCCTGTCTATGTCCTGCTGAGAGGCGTACACGGTTATTTGCACCAAATCGTTACTGTAGACGGGAGCTATGCGGTCATTCACCGCTTTTATAAAATCCCTGACTTGCTTAACTCTGAAATCTCTGTAGAGCGACAGTACCATATATCCCTCTTCTTCGGATATAAAATCCGGCTCCATGTACATATAGCGTGGGTATTTTATCTCGATATTTGCCGTTTCGGAATTTGAGGGAACATACCGGACTTCGTAAACCCGCCCGTTGCCGTAAGTGATCGCCAGCTTGTCGGCGGGCAGGGCGTCAACGGTGGTGACGGTGAAATATTTGTCGTGCTCAGTGTTGTTGAGCTCCGGGGTGTCGAAGCTTGACGCGCCCACAAAGCTCAGTCCCAGGCCCGCGCCGATGATGATCACCGAGCACAGGAAGGCAACGGCAAATTTAACGCGGTTGTGCTTGCGGTTAAAGAGGAAGCAATATATGGCTATAAGTATGACCGAAAGTATTCCCGCCGTGGCCAGCGTGATCAGAAGTCCGCCCGCAAACAGCAGGCCGGTTTTTGCGATGGTGAACAACAGCACCATAAAGCAAACCGTGGCGATAAGGGCGCAGCAGACGCCGATGCCGAAGATCCACGCAAAGATCTTGATAATGGCCAAAAAGCACCTGACAAGGCCGGAAATAAATCTGTATTCCGAGTGGTCGGGGTCGCGGATGATTATTTTCTCCTGCTTCCTTGCCGCTGCCGCCGGAGCTTTTTCGTTCTCCTCCGGCTCCGGGCCTCTCTCCGCGACGGTCTCCGTCTGCTCCGGGGCGTTTTCCTCACAGCTCCGTTTTTGTTCCTTCATTTTTTCATAATAGTTAAGATAACGTATTTTGAAGATCTGAAACAGCAGGGCAAAACCCAGCACCACGCAGGCCGCCACGTAGACCGCCTTCAGGAAATCCATAACCACGGGGATGCGGTGGAAAAATACTCTGAAAATGCTCATCAACAAATCGCCGAGGATAAAGAAAGCAAAAGCGATAAGCGCCCCGAAAAGGCACTGCTCCAAGATACATTTTATCCTTTGCCCCATTGTCATGCTGCCGAACAGGTCGATGGTCTTTGTGACGTAGCTCAAAAAGCTTTCGATGTATTTTGCCAGGGTTGCCTTTTCCTCTTTGCGCTGGTTCACCTCCGACACGTTCTGGTTGAGCAGCTCGTCCATGGTTATGTCAAAAATGTCGCAGATCTGTATCATCTTCTCCATTTCCGGGTAAGCCTGCTCAGACTCCCACTTTGAGACCGATTGTCTGGAAACGCCTAATTTTTCCGCCAGCTGCTCTTGGGAGAGGTTGTTTTCCTTGCGGATCTTTCTCAAATTGTTTGCCAAATTCATAACTTTGACCTCCTTTGCAAGCCGATTATAGCCTAATCAACCGGTTGCATTGAACCAATTTTCAGTTGTTTTTTGTCAATTTTCGGTTGCAAATCGCGTTTTTTTCTATAATATCAGGCTTTTTTGAGGTTATAATTCTAATTTGTAAAATTGATGCTTAAAAATATTTTTGCCGTAAGCCAGCCCAAAAAAGCGCAGGCCGGGAAGGTGAATATCCACGCCAGAGCCATATCTTTAACTGCCCGCCAGTTGACCGCGGAGAGCCTTTTTGCCGCCCCCACGCCCATTATGGCGGTGGTTTTGGTGTGGGTGGTGCTCACGGGTATCCCGGAAAAAGATGATATAAGCAGGCACAGAGCTCCGGCGGTATCCGCGCAAAAGCCCTCGTATTTTTCCATATGCACCATGCCCATGCCCACGGATCTTATTATGCGGTACCCTCCGACAGAGGTGCCCAGAGACATGGTCGCCGAGCACAGCAGAACAAGCCAAAAGGGCACAACAAATTTCTCCGAGCTTTTGCCCCCGGCGAGGAAAATACCCAGCAGAAACACGCCCATAAACTTCTGCCCGTCCTGCGCCCCGTGCATAAAGGCCATTGCTCCGCCGCCGAAGATCTGCGCCTTTCGGAAGGCCTCTGAGCTCCGCCGCCGGGAAAATTTTTTGAACAGGCTTCCGGTGAGCTTTGCCGTGAGCCAGCCCATTGCAAAACCCAAAAAAGCGGAGAGAAGCAGCCCGGCCAGCACCTTGCCCCACTCGTAAAAATTTATGCCGGAAAGCCCCCCGTTGACGCAGACCGCCGCCCCGGAAAGTCCGGCTATCAGGGCGTGGCTTTCGCTTGTGGGTATGCCGAAATACCAGGCGGCAACAGACCAGATGACTATCGACCCCATAGCGGAGGAA
>CAMOTT010000060.1 GCA_946626015.1 uncultured Clostridia bacterium
AAAAACAGTATTCTTATAAAGGATGGGAGATTGATACAATGGTCAACGGAGAAATTTTAGCATTTGCACTTTATTTCCTGATCGTTATCGGCATGGGCGTATTTTTCTTCTTTAAGTCGAAAAGCGCCGGCGAGAAGGATTACTTCTTAGGCGGCAGAAGCATGGGTCCCTGGGTCACGGCTATGAGTGCCCAGGCCTCCGACATGAGCGCGTGGCTGCTTATGGGCTTGCCCGGCAGTATCCTTGCCTTCGGCTTTGGCAAAGCCTGGATCGGTATTGGCCTTGCCATCGGCACGGCGTTGAACTGGATCTTCGTCGCAAAGCGTCTGCGCAAGTTTTCCGCGGCGGCCGGGGATTCCATCACTGTTCCCCAGTACCTTTCAAATCGTTTTTGCGCCACTAACCATGCGCTCAGCGTGATCTGCGCTGTTGTTTTCCTGATTTGCTTCACCATCTACGTCGCTTCTGCCTTTGTTGCGGGAACCGACGTGTTCGTAGCTCTTGTTCCCTCGCTGCCCCGTGGTACGGCAATGCTTATCTTTGCTGCCATCATCATCGCTTACACCTTCCTTGGCGGCTTTAAGGCTGTTTGCTGGACGGACTTCGTTCAGGGTACGCTTATGCTTATTGCTCTTCTGGCAGTGCCGATCCTTATGGTAATAAAAGGCAATTATAACGCGGATCTGCTTTCCACCATTTATTCTGACGGCGAAACTTCATACACCTTCGTACCCAATTTATTTAACGCTTCATGGCAGGATATAGTTTCCGGCCTCGGTTGGGGTCTCGGTTATTTCGGTATGCCCCACATCATCGTGCGTTTTATGTCCATCAAAAAGCCCTCAATGGTCAAAAAGTCCGCAACTGTAGCCATCATCTGGGTGGTCATCTCTCTGACTTGCGCCATTGTTATCGCTTATTTTGGCCGTATCGCTTTGTTTGGCGATCAGCCTCTCGCAAAAGAGCTGCTTGAAAACGGCAACCAAAAGCTTGTATTTATCGCGCTTGCCCGCAAGCTGTTCCCCACCTTTATTGCCGGATTGCTCCTGGCGGCGATCATCGCGGCATCCATGTCCACGGCGGACTCACAGCTCCTGGTGGCTTCTTCATCCTTTACCAGCGATATCTACAAGCCTATTTTCAAAAAGAACGCCTCAAATAAAGAGATACTCTGGATCGGCCGCATAGTCGTTCTTGTGGTTTCCGCTATAGCCTATATCATTGCCTCCAGCAAGGGCAAGGGTGCGCAGGCAATTATGGAGCTTGTTGAGAACGCCTGGGGTCTGTTCGGCGCGGCATTCGGCCCGGTGATCCTGCTTTCACTTTTCTGGAAGAGATTGACCTATAAGGGCGCTATCGCCGGTATCGTTAGTGGCACGTTGGTAGATATCCTCTGGCTCGTACTCCTTTCAGGCAAGACCGGCGTTTACGAGATCATTCCCGGTTTCATTGTCTGCTTTGTACTTGCGGTGGTCGTTTCTCTCATCGACAAAGCTCCCTCCGCAGAGGTACAGGCTTTATATGCCAAGGCTACCGATAACAGCAACGATGACTGATCGTTGACTTGAAAATCCAAGCCCCCGAAGACGATTCCGGGGGCTTTTTCGTATGCCGGTTATAACAACGAATAACATACAACAGCCGCAGGATCGATCCCTGCGGCTGTTGTAATATAAAGGTTAGTTTTTATTACTTTTTGCTGTATTCTTTTGCGGCCTTGATGAATTCACGGAACAGGGGATGAGCTCTGTTGGGGCGTGACTTAAACTCAGGATGGAACTGAACGCCCACGAACCAGGGGTGGTCTTTGATCTCCACAGCCTCAATGAGGGTGGTATCCGGCGACATACCGGAGAGTATAAGACCGTTCTCCTGAAGGAGCTCTCTGTACTTGTTGTTGAATTCATAGCGGTGGCGGTGGCGCTCGTTGATATCGTCCACCTTGTAGGCCTCATAGAGTTTTGTGCCCTTGATAACGTGGCAGGGATAAATGCCGAGGCGCATTGTGCCGCCCTTGTCCGTGACCGACTTCTGGTATTCCATAATGTCTATTACGGGGTTCTCGGTGGTCTCTGAAAATTCGCCGCTGTTGGCGTCTTTAAGCCCGAGAACGTCTCTTGCGTACTCCACAACTGCAAGCTGCATTCCAAGGCAGATGCCGAACATGGGGATCTTATTCTCACGGGCGTACTTTATGGCGTTGATCTTGCCCTCGATGCCTCTGTTGCCGAAGCCGCCGGGAACGATTATGCCGTGAAGCCCTTTAAGTATCTCC
Source organism: uncultured Clostridia bacterium (assembly GCA_946626015.1). Lineage (GTDB taxonomy): Bacteria > Bacillota > Clostridia > Oscillospirales > Acutalibacteraceae > JAAZFZ01. Next base: position 2,276 of record CAMOTT010000060.1, read on the forward strand.
TCAGCGTTTTCGGGGGTTATGTCCTCCGAGTCGATCCAATCGATATGAACCTTGCATTTGTTCTCGATGCCGCCGTGGAAAAGCGACTCTGCGACTGAAAGATAAGCGTCGTGAAGCTTGACGTATTTACCTACAAGGCCAATTTTAACAACGTCCTCACAGGCGTGGATGCGGTCAACCATATCGATCCATTCCGTAAGATCGGGCTTGCCGGCCTTGATGCCCAGCTTTTTGCAGACTATGTCCGCGAGCTTGTTTTCCTCAAGCATGAGGGGAGCCTCATAAAGAGAACTGACGTTTGTGTTGTCAACAACACATTCCTCGGTGACGTTGCAGAACATTGCTATCTTGCGCTTCATTCCGGGGTCAAGGGGAGCGTCGCAGCGGCAAACGAGGATATCCGGCTGGATGCCGATGGAAAGTAGCTCCTTGACTGAATGCTGTGTGGGTTTTGATTTATACTCCTCAGAGCCGGGAACGTAGGGGATAAGGGTAACGTGGATAAACACGCAGTTGCCGCCGCCGTGCTCGTGGGAGACCTGACGGATCGACTCAAGGAAGGGCTGGGATTCCATATCGCCCACAGTGCCGCCGATCTCAACGATATTCACCTCTGAGTCCGTGCTGTTGGCCGCGCCGTATATCCGTTCCTTTATTTCATCTGTGATGTGGGGGATGACCTGAACGGTCTGCCCAAGATATTCGCCCCTGCGCTCTTTGGTGAGCACGTTCCAGTAAACCTTGCCGGTGGTTATGTTTGAGTTGTAGTTGAGGCTTTCGTCAATAAAGCGCTCATAGTGCCCCAGATCGAGGTCGGTTTCCGTTCCGTCATCGGTCACGAAAACCTCGCCGTGCTGGAACGGGCTCATGGTGCCCGGGTCAATGTTTATGTAAGGATCAAGTTTTTGCATCGTGACCTTGACTCCGCGAGCCTTAAGCAATCTCCCAAGTGCCGCGGCGGTAATGCCCTTACCAAGTCCGGAAACAACACCGCCTGTAACAAAAACAAATTTTTTCATAATCTTACCGTTAGCCTTTCTGTCCGCATTCAAAAAGCTTTCAACGATCAAGCGGAGATAGTGTTGGTGTTGGACGAATTGTTGTATTCAATATAAGTTTCTATGATGCTTATGCCCAGCGCGGTACCCTTGGCAAGACCCTTGCTGTTCTTAACAAGCTTGTAGGAATCCTTCTTAAGAGCTTCCTCAAGGTAGCTTGAGTAGTCGTCCTGAGAAAGGGTCTCTCTCATATTAGTTCTCCAGATGTAATCAGTGCTTCTGCTTGAGAAGTACATGATGTGATAACCGTAGTTTGTTTCAACGATGCCGTTGTCGCCGGCTTTTCTTGAACGGTCGAAGCACCAGTTGTCAAAGGCGCGGACCATCTGGCCGGGAGTGACGTTCTCATAAAGACCGCCATTGTCCTTGGAGCCGGTATCTGTGCTGTTGTCCGCAACAAGTGCTGTAAAGCTTTCCTCGGTCTTTTCACCCTTGAGCCATTCGTTGTAAATGCTGTCTGCTTTGGTTTTTGCAGCCTTCTTTTCTTCCTCTGTGGGGTCAGACGTATCGGAGGTATCCTCCTTGAAGGAAACGAGGATGTGGCGAACGTTGACAGCCTGAGCGGGGTACTGGGTCTCTGTCATGAGGAGGACAAAGAAACCGCCGTCGGTTTCATACATAGCCTTGTCGCCGACCTTGCGTCCGTCTGCAAACGCCCACTTTGAGGCTGTCTCATTGATCGTGCTCTTAATGGTGTCGCTGCTTATGCGGTTGCGCTCTGTCTGCTCGTCTGCGTCGTATGTTGCTCCTTGCTCAACAATGGCGTTTGCCTTTGCCGCGGCAAGGAATGTTTCAACGTTGGTAGTTGCATCATAGACGGCCTGAGCCTTGGCTTTACGCTCAAGGTTTGATTTTTCCTGTCTTGCCTTGAGGGCCTCGTCTGTTTCGCCCTCTTTCTTTTCAAGCTCTTCCTTGGCAATGGTGAACATCCTGACGCTTACTACATCGTATGCGTCCTTGTCCTTGTTGTATTCAGCGTTAAGAGCTTCGTCTGTATGGCTGTCGGCAAAGCCCTTCTGCTTGTCCTCCTGGTACTTTGCAACTATCTTTTCCATGGTAAGGTATTTGTTGAAGAACTTTTCGTTGATGCCGCTTGCGTAGTTGAGACGAAGGTACGCGTTGAGGGAAAGGTTGTTCTGCGCTGCGGTGGAACGCATCTCTTTGATCTGGGACTCTATATCATCCTTATCCTCTTTGCTCAGGGTGTACTTGTTGGCAAGAGCCTCTTTATAGAGAACGATGAACTCGTTTATCCATGACACGGTCTGATCCTCGATGTATTTGTCCCACTTGATGGTCTTGTTGTTGTCGTCCTTGTAGGGGCTGTCCTGCTCGGCGGGGGACTTGGTTGAGTCAAGGCCGAGTACGTTGGAGCCGTAATACTGTTCATACTGTGACGCCTGGTTTGAAAACTCCCTGTACTTCTGATAGTACATGAAAGCAAATTCGGTGCTTGAGAGCTTGGTGTCGCCTATTGAGACGGCGGTGCTTAACTTTGAGAGCATACCGGAACGTTCAGCTACAAAATAGCCGATGCCGGCGACAATGGCCACTACAAGAACAACGGAGATGACCTTCTGCATGACTTTTCCGACTTTGCCGGAACCGCCGACGCTCTTTTTAGAGTTCTTCTTTGCCGCCTGAGCCAGTCTCTTTTTACGCTCCATGCGATACTGCTCGGCGGGGTTTACGTTTTCTTTCTTTGCCATAAAAACTAACCATCCTTTAAATTTGAAAATTCTGCCGCGCTGATAAACAAAGTCGATTTACCCGCGACATAACAAACTATATTTTATACTATTCTTTCGCGGATTACAAGACCAAATTTCTTATAATTTGTAAATTTAATTTAAATTATCTGTGCCGCGGGGCCGTTTTGGTATTGTAAAATAGTAAAACTGTGGTATAATCAATGTGGAAGTTTATAATGTGATACTTTGTCCTAATTAAAAAACAAGGCGGAGTTTTATTATGAAAGGCAAACTTATTGTAATAGAAGGTCTGGACGGAAGCGGAAAAACCACACAGATGAATCTGCTGTGCGAAAGTCTTGCGGCGGAGGGCAAAGAGCCTGTAAAGATCAAGCTGCCGGATTACGAAAGCCCCTCAAGCTCCCTGGTCAGGATGTACCTCGGAGGTGAGTTCGGCAGCAATCCCGGCGCTGTGAACGCCTATGCCGCCTCCTCTTTTTACGCGGTGGATCGCGTGGCCAATTACATAAACAAATGGAGCGGAGCTTATCTCAGCGGCAAGCTGATACTTGCGGACAGATACACCACCTCCAATGCCTACCATCAGACGCTCAAGCTTGAAAAAAACCAGTGGGACAGCTACCTTGAATGGCTTGAGGATTACGAATACAACAAGCTGGGCATACCCCGACCGGACGGGGTCATATATCTGGATATGCCCATTGAAATATCCCAGAAGCTGATGACCGCCCGTTACGGCGGAGACGAAGTCAAAAAAGATATCCACGAGGCAAACGTCGCCTATCTGAAGAAATGCAGGGAGGCGGCAGCCTACGCGGCGGATAAGCTGGGCTGGCAGATAGTTTCCTGCGCTCAAGGGGACAGCGCCCTGCCCATTGAAACGATAGCGGAAGTTGTATATAAAAAGGTGTCGGCCTGTCTGGCATAGCCACCGCATTGTTAAGGGAGTGTAATTATGATTTATGTATTCATCGCCGACGGCTTTGAAGAGACCGAGGCAGTTTCAACAATAGACATCCTCAGGCGCGCCGGAGCCAAGACCGTCACCGTAGGCATAGGCGGAAACGTTATCAGGGGTTCCCACGGTATTCTCCTCGGCTGCGATATTGCCGACGGTGAATTCCTTGCGGATGAGAGACTTGAGGCGGTCGTTCTGCCCGGAGGAATGCCCGGCACCGTAAATCTGGAAAAATCAGAGACAGTCAGGTCGGCTGTAAGGTACGCTTATGATAACGGTAAATATATTTGCGCCATCTGCGCTGCGCCCTCAATATTGGGGCACCTGGGCTTGCTGAAGGGCAGGAACGCGGTTTGCTTCCCCGGCATGGAGAGCGAGCTTACGGGAGCTTCCGTGTCCGATAAGTTTGTTTGCACAGACGGTAAGATAATAACGGCAAAAGGCCCGGGTGCTTCCATTGCCTTCGGCCTGGAGATAGCAAGGAACGTTACCAAAGCCGATACAGATGCCTTGAAGGGGTCATTACAATGCCCGTAAATCCGGATATACGCAAGGTCAAAAGAGCCTTGCGGGAAAAATATCTTAACGTAAGAAAAACGCGCGCTCCGGAGAAAAAACGGCAGCTTGACGCCAAGATAACACGGAAGCTTTTGAACCTGTGGTCTTTCCGCGAGGCGCAAACTGTTTTATGTTACGTTTCCACACCCGTTGAGGTGGATACCCTTGAGATAATCAGAACAGCCCTCGCCATGGGCAAGAGAGTGGCGGTTCCAAAATGCGCGGCCGGAAAGCCGCAGATGGATTTTTATTACATAGACAGCCTTGATGAACTCCGGGAACAGAGCTTCGGGCTTTTGGAACCGGAGGGTGACGAAAGCAAAAGGTTCAAGGATCATTCAAACGGATTTTGCATAGTCCCCGCATTGTCGTTTGATTTGAGCGGCCGCAGGCTTGGCTTCGGCGGAGGGTACTACGACAGATTTCTCTCAAGGTTTCGCGGCTTGACCGCCGGTCTGTGCTACGAGGATTGTATTGCTAAAGAACTGCCCGGCGGCAGATACGATAAAAGCGTCGATATGATCGTTACCGAAAGCAGGTTTTATAAGAGTGTTCCTTCGGATCGGATCAGCGGAAATCTTTAGAATATCGGCTTAGGAGGAAAAAGCCTTTATGAGCAACAACAGCAATGATTTTGACAAGATCCTGCAGAATCTTGACAGCAAACTTGAAAGCAAAAGGGAAGTTTATTCAGGTACTCCTCAAGGATCAAAGAAAAATTTTGATTATGATGAGTACATGAAGAGCTATTCCGAAAAAAAGAAAAGGGAAGATGATGAAATAAGGAAGGCTGCCGAGGCTCAGCAGAACGCTTTCCGTCAGAACGCCATTCGTCAGCAGGAGCAGAGACGTATGGCGCGCCGTACTGACGAGGCTGCCGGTCAGCAACAGCAGACGCCCTACAAAAACGGGGTTTATTTCAGCAATCAGCGTCCCCGTACAGCTCAGCAGACCTCCGGTCCGATTCCCGCAGATCGATCCTCCTCAGCAGGCGTTAAAAAGAACGGAAGAAATAAAAAGAGAAGGAAAGCGAGCTCCGGCGGCAGCAGGCGTATGACGGCCTTTAAGAGCGTTGCCCCGCTTTTGGCGCTGGTTCTTGTTTTTACGACCATTTTTTCCACCTTCGGCATCCTTTGCATAAATGACGTGCTGGCTATCAACAGAAAGGATTCCCCCGTGACGGTGACCATCCCGGAGAATGCCACCACCGATCAGATAATAGATATCCTCGACAAAGAAGGGCTGATCTCTCAAAGCGAATTCTGCAAGGTTTTTTACAAGCTCACAAGCAAACTGAAAAATTCCAAAAAGCCCGAGTACCTTGCCGGCCCCTATGAGCTGAGCGCGGATATGGGACTTGAGGGAATGCTCAACGTGCTTAAGGGCAAGCAGAACAACGCGGAGACGGAAAAGCTTATTTTCCCCGAGGGATATTCCATTTACCAGATTTTTGACAAGCTGGCCACCTACGGCGTATGTAAAGCGGATTATCTTTACACATCTCTTGATATTTCAAACTATAAATACAACTTTGTCCCGGAGCTTGAGAACAGCAGAGCCTGCTACAAACTGGAGGGCTATCTGTTCCCGGATACTTATGAATTTTATATCGGCGAAAATCCCATAAGCGCAATCAAGAGGTTCTTGTCCACCTTTGAATTAAAGTGGACGGAGGGCTGCAGGCAAAAGGCCAAGGAGCTGGGTATGACCACCAATCAGGTCGTGATCCTTGCCTCAATAATCCAGAAGGAGGCGGCCAACAAATCCCAGATGGCAGGTATCTCCTCGGTGCTGCACAACCGTCTCAACGACCCGGTGAACTATCCTACCCTTGACTGCGACTCAACTTATGAATACGTTTCAAAATACCTTGCGCCCAAGATAGGCGAATCCGCAGCTCAGCAGTACATGAGCCTGTACAACACCTATTTGTGCGAGGGACTTCCTGTGGGAGCTATCTGCAATCCCGGCATGGATGCCATTGAGGCCGCTCTCAACCCGTCTGAAACGGATTACCATTACTTCCAGCACGACAAAAACGGTAAGATATACTACGCCAGAAATTCCGCCGAGCAGGATAAGAACTCCTTTGAGGTGGCAAGGGCAAACAGCGCGGACTAAACCGCGAATAACTCTCGGAAGGATCTGTTACATTTGAAAATCAGCAGACCTGAGCTTTTAGCCCCGGCCGGGGATATGGAATGTCTGAAAGCCGCCGTGGATTTCGGAGCGGACGCAGTGTACCTTGCGGGCAACCGTTTCGGGATGAGGACTGCGCCTAAAAACTTTGATGCCGAGACCCTGCCGCAGGCGGTGGAGTATGCCCACAATAAGGGCGCAAGGGTGTACCTGACCTGCAACACGGTGCCCCGGAACGATGAACTGCCGGAGCTTCCGGAGCATATCCGTTGGACTTCCGGGAGCGGAATAGACGGATATATCGTGACGGATATAGGCGTCCTTGAACAGATAAAAAAACTCGCGCCTCAGTGTGAGATACATATCTCCACACAGGCAGGGATCACAAATTACGGCGCCGCCAACGCTTTCTACAATATGGGCGCCAAGCGCGTGGTGCTTGCAAGGGAGGTCTCCCTTAAAGAAGTGGCGGAGATAAGGCGGAACATTCCCCCGGATATGGATATTGAGTGTTTTGTTCACGGGGCCATGTGCGTGTCCTTTTCCGGCAGATGTCTGCTCTCCTCTTACCTGACGGGCAGGGATTCCAACAGGGGAGACTGCGCTCAGCCCTGCAGATGGAAATATTATCTGATGGAGGAGACCCGCCCGGGTGAATATTTCCCGATAAACGATGACGACAGCGGTACATATATCCTCAACGCAAGAGATATGTGTATGATTGAACATATCCCGGAGCTCATAAACGCCGGAGTTTCAAGCTTTAAGATCGAGGGCCGCGCGAAATCCGCCTATTATGTGGCCACGGTGACAAACGCTTACAGGGCGGCCATTGACGCATATCTTGAAGCGCCCTCTGAGAATTTTGAACTCCCGGACTGGATAAGGGAGGAAGTTTTCAAGGTCAGCTACCGCGAATATTGCACAGGATTTTTCTTTGGAGCGCCCAATGAAAACGCGGAGATCTTTTATGACGGAGGCTACCGCAGAGAATGGGACGTTATGGCCATTGTGACGGACAGCGACGGGGAATTTGTCACAGCCGAGCAGAGAAACCGCTTTTTCGACGGGGATGAACTTGAGGTCATGGAGCGGGGCAAAGCGCCTTACAAGGTCAGGGCGGATGAGCTGCAAACCCTTGACGGCGAACGCATTGAGGCAACGCCCCACCCGAAAATGCCGTTTAAATTCAAGTGCTCTGCCGATATACCGGCCGGGGCTGTTTTGAGAAAAGCTAAATGATCAGAGCGGATAATATCCGCTCTTTTTCGACTGATGAAAAGGTGAACTGATGAGCGACTTAACAAAACTGAGAAAGAAGGCAATGAAGCTGCCCCTGCTCCCGGGAGTTTATCTGATGAAAAACTCCCAGGGCAAGATCATCTATGTGGGCAAGGCCAAGGCGCTTAAAAACAGGGTCAGCCAGTATTTCGGCTCGCAGAACAATCACACCCTGAAGGTCAGGAAAATGGTCGAAAATGTGGAGGATTTTGATTTTATCGTCACCGACAGCGAGTTTGAGGCGCTTGTGCTTGAA
>CAMOTT010000061.1 GCA_946626015.1 uncultured Clostridia bacterium
GCGAATATCAGGCGGGCGGCCTGATCATCGTTCTGGGACTGCACGCGGACGGTAAGCGTATAGTGGGCAATTTTCCCTGCACGGGAATGCACGGCGGAAAAATGATCCTGCGCTGTGACTGCTCTGATGTGAAGTTGCCTAAAAACGTCAGCGCCCGGCCGGCGGCTGAGGAGGATCTGGAGGAGTTCAGAGCCTGCGCGGCTGAATACTGCCGGCTGTTCGGCGGCAGCGTTGAGGACGTTATGAATTCGCCCTTTACCGTGGTCACTCCGGACAGCAAAAACCCATACCGTCAGCTGTATGTTGCAAATTGAACGAAGCGTGAAACGCAAGTCCGCTCAGCATCAGAACGCTCAGGGGCGGCGTAAAAAATTCTCTTTGAACAATTAAAGCTTCTTTTCATATAGTGTACCTACTGGCGGAATATACTTCGTATTTATAAAACATCCCGGCTTTTTTATTATCAGTGAATGCGAATTTCTTATATCGAAAAGCTGAAAAGAAAACCGAATACAGATGAGGTCAGCCCTGCGTTTTTAGGAACGCAGGGCTGAAAAAACCACCGGCTTCAGGGAACGCGAATTCGGATAGATCCTACTCTGCGCGGCCTTTGAGCCGGTGGTTCTGTTCATTTTGTGTTATAAGGTGAAAACATAACAGCTTAAGTTATGCTCACAAACTGCGACGCTTCTTTTTAATGACTACAACCGTTATAATCAGCATGCCGACGCCCACGGTAACAAGCGCCACCAGAGAAGGAATCAGGTTGACCCCGACGACGCCTGCGTTTGAAACATAAACGGGGGCGCACAGGTTTTCCGCCTCGATCCTGTGGCTGGAGGTAGAAACATCAGCGGCCGTCAGCATAAAGTCATCCGGACCGTTGTGGGGAGCGGTTTCATTGTCGCTGAACCAGAAGTTGTATTTTCTTATAAACAATAAAATAGATGATATTCAGTTGATTTTATTTGCAGTATATGATACACTGCTTTTGAGGTGATTTTGTGAAAGTACAAAAAATACTGTCTTTTTTCTTTGCGACCCTTTTTACGGCTTCCGTTTTCTCGGTATCGGTACAGGCTGAAGGTATCGGCGCTTGCACCCATATGGCTCACGGGCGCAGTCAGGAGCGGATTTGTTCGGCGGCTGTCAATGCCAACCTGCCTATTGTGCGCGACGAGGTGAATTGGTGGACTGTGGAGCCCGTAAAAGGAAAGCTCTCCTTTCCCGAACGCGCGAGCTGGGTCAAATCTGTTGCCGAGAGCGGCATAAAGAGCCTTGTGGTACTGAGCTACGGTAATCCGATCTATGATTTTGGTAAAGCAACACAGGCCGATTTAGACGCCGGAGGCCCGCGGGACTGCGTTATACCTGTTCGTGACGGCGACCCTGAAACGACAGCGGATGACGAATACTTTGACGCCTATATCCGCTATGTTGATTTTGTATCAAAATCTTTAGCCGGCAAGGTTGAGGCATATGAAATATGGAATGAGCCTGATATCAGGGGTTTTAACACAAAAAATGCAACGGGCGAAGATTACGCAGAGCTTTTAAAAGCGGCATACAGCACTATTAAACGCAACGACCCGGACGTTACTGTGCTGGGCGGCGCGATCGCGTTACATGCGGAATTTATTGACGCTATGCTGAAAGCCGGCGCAGGTTCATATATGGACGGCCTGTCTGTGCACTACTACTTATCTAAACGCGCTCCCGAAAAGAATGCCAGGAATATACTGGACAAGTATAGAGCTGTGCTCGTAAAATACGGCTGTGACAAAATGCCCGTTTGGGTTACGGAGACTGGCTGGGCAAATTGCAACGTTGATGAGCAAACACAGGCGCAATACATCGTACGCAACGCCATATTTTACGATGAATTTCTGCTTGATCACGGCATAGAGGGACAGTACTTTACATATGAGCTGCAGGACAGCAATATCACGTCGGCTGATTCAAGCGTCGAAGCGTATGAAAATTCCCTTGGGCTTTATAAAAACGACTTTACCCCAAAGGTGTCGGCCGGCGCGGTAAAGACCTACAACGCCATGGCAAGAGGGAAAAAGCTCATATCTATGGAGCAAACAAGATACGGCCTGTTTTATCAAAAATCCGCCTACGTTGCAACGTATTCGCAAAGCGGCCAAACCGTATATGCTGTTTGGGCGGAGTCGCAATTTGATTTGGAAGTCACCCTCCCCGATACGCAAATAACCGTTTATGATATGCAGGGTAATATAATCGAAGAAAATGTTAAGGGCGGAGTTAAACGCGTCAGCGCATCACAAGCCCCGATTTACATTGCATTTGACGCAGATCCCGTAAACGTCGAGCTGACTTTTATGCAGAAAGTCGTCGCATTTTTCAAGCATATTTTCAGGATAATTGCAAATGGATTTGTTGGCTGGTAATGCCCGAACACGTCAATCGGAACCATCATTGACCCAGTAATTTGTCCTTACCCTATAATTATTACCTGCGAGCCCACGAAAGGGATTTTTAAGGTTTTCCATCGAGGCTTTTATTTGCCAAGTCTTTTTATTCACCCCCGGCAGTGCCGGGGGTGAATTTTTGCCAAGGCAACAACAAAGATAACGACCTGCAAAAGCAAGTCGTTTGAGCTTTTCGGGTTACTGCCTTTTTATAGTAACCCACTTACATAACGAGAAGGTTTTTTTAATCATATTTATATATCCGCTTTCTCATTTCCTTGATTTTCGTTGGGCTATCCGATATAATAAAAAGCTGTGAGGATATTTTTATAATGTATCCTGAGATCACACAAGGAGGCTCCCCTATGCAAGCACAAGATTTATTTACAATGGACTGCTCAGCAGTCGTTTATCCCTATTTTGCGAGAAAGACGATCAACCACTCGTTCACAATGGAAGCGGATCTTGACCGCGAGATCGACCCGAAGCTGCTGCGCGAGGTTGCGCAGTCGATGTGCGAGCGGTTCCCGACGATGTTCGTGCGTCTGCATCGGGATGCGTTTGGCTACAAGCTCGAGCATGTACACGATGTGACGCCTTTCGTCATGCCCCGCGCATCGACGATCAATTTGGTCTACGACTTAAAAAACAACGAAAACCTTATTCGTATCTCATATCTCAAAAACCGTCTTTCGGTGGAGTGCTTCCACTCTGTGACGGATGGCAGCGGCGCTATCACGCTGCTCAAATCCATTTTAGCGGAGTATTACCGCCGCCTCGGCGAGGACATCCCCAACGAATGCGGCATACTTTCGCCGGAGGACAAGCCGACTGCGAGGGAAACGGAAGACAGCTTCCGCGCAAATGTCCGCAAAGAATTTGGGTTTGCCGGGCGTTCCGGCAAACGGGCGTTCCAACTGTACCCGGAGGGTTCGTTTGAGCCTTGGCACTACACGGAGCTGACCATGAAGCTTGCCGATCTCAAGCCGGTCGTCAAGGAAAGCGGCGCAACCATAGGAGAATATCTTGCGGCAATGTTTCTTTACGCGCATTACCGTATGCGCCAGCAGACAAAGAGCACAAGGCCGGTCACCCTGTCCGTGCCTATCAACCTGCGTTCGATTTTCGGTTCTGAGACCCTGCGCAATTTCTCGCTGTACTTTTTGACCGGCGTGCCCGAGGGAGAGGTCACGTTTGAAAAGATCCTCGAGCAGGTAAAAAAGGATTTCAAGGCCGGCACGGATAAAGACACGCTCCAAAAGATGATCAACATCAATGTTTCCCAGCAGGAAACAGCGCTTTTCCGCGGACTGCCGCGGGGAGTGAAAAAGCTTGCGCTGAGAATTGGCTCGGCGCTGTACGGCGAATGTCTGTTCACAACCAATCTCTCGAACCTCGGCCTGTTCAAGGTGCCGGACGCACTGGACAAGCATCTGTTGGCGTTCCGCGCTATTCTCGGCCCGGTTCCTGTCAACGCGCTGCACGCGACGGCATATTGCGCCAAGGGCGTGTTCGGCATGACGTTCACATCCCATATCCAAAGCCGTATCATAGAAACGGAAATGCAAAAAATGTTTGCCGACCTCGGCGTACCGGCAACGCTGCGCGAAGAGGAAGAATTGCTGCCCATTCCGCAGGTCAAATAAAAAGAGTCTTTGCCGTCAGATCTTTCAGCTTTTGCCAAAATCAAATTTATGATTATAATTATAATCGGTGAACAAAATAACAGGGAGATGGAAAACCATGAAACGTTCAACTAAGATATTTGCGGTTATTCTTGCCGTACTTATTACGGTTCCGCTTGTTTTGGTGCCGTGTTTTGCAGTCGAGGATCCATACGCTTCGCTTAAAGAAGGCATCGGATACCTCGCTGTCGGCGACAGCTTCACCCGGGGCTACGGGGCAGGCGAAAACTGGCAGGATCAGCTTTATCTCAACGATTCCTACGGGAATTATAACTGCCGCAACGTTGACGGCTCTTACCCCAACCTTGTCTCCGAGGCCTTTGGCCTGAACGCGCCTGACGATATCCGCGACACGAGCGGAAAGCTGTGGCCCTTGGCGCACGATGCCGTTTCCGTCGCGTATGTGCTGGATCTTCTCGGCATTGACGACGGCTTCCGCGATGAGGAGTTCACCTATACCGACTCCAGTATGCTGAAGCGTTATGCTACGGATCTTCAGTACTTCGGTGATCCTGCGAGCCTCACCCTTGACGGTAAAGCCGCCTACGGCAAAACGGGCGAGATCATGAGCGTCCGCGATATGTTTAAAAACGCAAGCCTTATCACTATCGGGTTAGGTCAGACGGACGTTATTTACAAGGCGCAGATCTTCGGGCTGAATACGCTTGACCTCAGCGATACCAAGAGCATCCCCTCCGGCATAGGCAACATTCTCAATCTTCTCAACCGATATTTTGACTACTGGAAGGACGCATATCCCCTCCTGCTTGATTATATCAAAGAGAATAATCCTGACGCGAGGGTCGTCCTCGTAGGCACCATAAACCCGATCAAAAAAGCTACGATGACGGACGATATCGCGATCCCGATAGGCTCTCTGCTTAACGGTATAATGGACTCGATGAATTCATACGTCAGGCAATGCGCGATGAAATACGGCTATATGTACGTTGATATTTCCGATGTGGATACGCCCTCCTCCGTAACACAGATGTCCATAGGCCAAATCCTTTCCATAAGCGATCCCATTGAGTACGCTCTTATAGCGCACCCCACTCCCCACGGCTATTCCCAGATCGCCGAAAGGGTCATCGACGCCGTTGAAAACGACCTTAAAAACGATTCGTCAAACGGTCTGCTGAAAATCAAAGATTTTTTTGTGACGATAATCGACTGGTTACGGGTATTTTTCTTCAGAGTATTCGTATCCTTCGGGAGCATCGGGAAATAACAGTCCTTTTCCCGTTCTCTTTGCCGGGAACTCCCCATCCATTCCGCGCCGAAATATTTTCGGACAAATCGAGCATAACAGACACAAAAAGCAAAAGGCCCGCTCTCGTCACGAGAACGGGTCTTAAATATTTGCCTTGATTAGCTGATAGGTCTGACGTCAGCCCTGCGCCAAAAGGTTTGACCGCCTCTCGGGGTAGTGTTTGGGCAAATCAGGCCGTTTCATAGCTTCTTTTGCTTAAGGGAGCTTATTGAGTTCGTCGGTTCCTTTATACTCCAGGCAGAGCATGGTCAGGTCATCGAATTGCTCCGCCTGCTTTACAAACGCGTCAACGTGGGCGCGAACATTTTCAAGCACTTGCTCGGGAGTTGCCGAGACCTCGCTGTTAAGAGCCTCAAGCAGACGCTCCGACCCGAAAAGCTCCTGCTCGGCATTTGTCGCCTCCGGTACTCCGTCTGTGTAGAGGAAGAGCTTGGCGCCGGGTTTGAGCATTATTTCGTATTCCTTGTATTTTACGCCGTCCATGCCGCCGATGACAAGTCCGTGTTTATCTTTATAAAACTCAAATCTGCCGTCCGGCTGCATCAAAACCGGGTATTCGTGCCCGGCGTTTGCGGCCGTCAGATTTCCTGTGGAAATTTCAAGAATTCCGAGCCATGCTGTTACAAACATTTGCTCACGGTTGTTTGAACAGATCGCCGCGTTGGTATCGGTCAAAATCTGAGCCGGGCTTTTGCTGATCATGGCGTTGTTGGCAAGAATGTTCTTTGAAGCCATCATAAACAGCGCCGCCGGAATGCCCTTGCCGGATACGTCCGCTATGACCATGCACAAATGATCGTCGTCAATGAGGAAGAAATCGTAAAAGTCGCCGCCGACCTCTTTAGCCGGATCCATAGAGGCGTAGATATCGAACTCCGGTCTGCCTGGGAAAGCCGGGAAAATATTAGGCAGCATATCTGCCTGTATTCTGGTAGCCAGCGACAGTTCGGCGCTGATGCGCTCTTTTTCCGCCGTGACCCGTTCCACCGTAGCTATATATTCAACCGTTTTGCCCGAAAGCATCGCGAAGGATTCCGCCAGAACCTCTATCTCATCATGGGTGCGGTATGCGTCTTCCATATGGAACTGCAGATCATTGCCGCCCAAAGACCGCACTCTCGCGGTGATCGCTTCAAGGGGCTTTACGATCCGTTTAGAAAGTATTACAGCGGCCGTAACAGCTACGATAACAACGGCAAGCAGCAGTACGATTATTGTTATCTGCGCGTTTGCTATCCCTTTTTTATAAGTGTCGATCGCTCCGTTCTGAATGTTGTTGAACTGCGTGAGCATCGCTTCGGCAGGCTGATCTGCGAGCGACTTGGGAACGACGCTGATCACAGCCCAGCCCACGTTCTGTATAGGCGCGCCGATCACATAACACTGTTCGCCGTCCACCTCTATCATCCGAAGCTCTGTGTTTTTAGCAAGGGAATCGCGGACAAATGCGGCAAGCTCGGTATTCTCCGAGCTGAGAAGATCCTTCGCCTCTCCCTCCGGACGGACGCTGAAAACGCCCTCCGTCTGCGGAGAAAACAGCACGTGCCCCTTCTGGTTGACGATGCAGATGAAGCTGCCGCTGCGTGCCGTGTTGTTCACAGCCTTTGACACATCGTTCAGGAACAGATCCGCGCCGACAACAGCGATCAGCTGCCCGTTGTTATAAACAGGGAGCGAGCACATTATGCTTATTTCCCCGGTAAAAATATCGGTGGTCACATCGGTGTAGTGCAGTTTTCCGGTCTCGGCAGCACCCTTGTACCACAGCCTTTCCCTTATCGGTATCGGAAGGATCTTGCCGTTCTCGTCGAACTTCGTTCCCGAATGGTCGTCTACCAGGAGCATGACGCCCTCCGGCAGCGCAACGTAGCAGGAATCCACGTTCGCGTCCGCATATACGGCGGTCATCAGATCCGTCAGGTTGCCGATAAGCCCGAGCTTTTTTGAGATAACCGGGTCAGAGAGGTCGATGCCCTCCTCACTCAGCACCTGAGAGCTTATCTCCCCGTCTTTTGCCATATCCGGCAGCGCAAATTCACGCACGGGATAGTTGCCCGGATCCGCGAAAAGTTTGCCGGTATAATCCGCAATGACGT
This sequence comes from uncultured Clostridia bacterium, assembly GCA_946626015.1. Classification (GTDB taxonomy): domain Bacteria; phylum Bacillota; class Clostridia; order Oscillospirales; family Acutalibacteraceae; genus JAAZFZ01. The sequence continues at coordinate 7,490 of CAMOTT010000061.1, forward strand.
GCACTACTCGCACCGCATCGCTAAAAAGATCTCCGGCGATATATGCCTGCTGCTGCGTGCTCTGCGTAAGGTTTGAGTCAAGTATCTCGGACATCGTCCGCTCTGAGATCGAGGTGATAGACTTCTTCTGCGACTCGTTGGTTTCGCGCACCAGATCGGTCAGATGGCTTGACTGATACAGAATAACGGCGCTATAAGCTGCCATTATCAGGACGATGGTAATAATGACAAGGTTGAATATCTTTTGCTTGATACCGCCGATCAGGATCTTTTTTATCCTTTTCACACTTCTATTGCTTTCTTTCATTTTCCACAAATCTCTTTCATCGTTCGTTTTCATATATCCGCCGGAGCGAGCGTGAGTTTTGCAATACCCGGCGAGCCTTATGATACCGCCGTCCCGGCGCAGGAATCCGAAATGCTTTTTCGGTTGTCAACAGCCGACATCACGATATCGCCGATAACGTTGACCAAATTTTGCAGCGTGCCCAGCAGGACTTCGCAGTAAATGGCCACGGGCAGCATATTGGGGATCTTCAGGTAATTGATGATTATCAGCATACCGATCAGGATAGAGCCGGGCTGGTTTGGCGCGCCAATAGAGAGAAAGATCACCAGAACAGCCAGCAGCAGATAATTCCACCACAAAATCGAAGTACCGCCGGAGACGATCAAAAGCATTGTGATCTCCATAAGTATGAAGCAGTTGCCGTCCAGGTTGATCTGCGCGAGAACGGGCATCGTATCTTCCAGATAGTTCCTGCTGATTCCTAAGATCTTGCTGCATTGCCTTATGTTGAACGGAACGGCATCAATGGCGGAATTTATCATGATGTTTTCCTTGAGTACGGGCAATATTTTTTTTGTAAACCGAATAACTTTGATCCCGGCCAGCTTCAGCCGCAAAGCATATAGAAGCAACAGAAGTCCGATGCCCAGCAGCACCAGTCCCCAGCATATAAGCACTCCGTACAAAGCGGCAAATCCCTTTTCCAGCAGCAGGTGCAGGAAAGCAAGGAAACAGAACACAGGCAGAATGAGGATCACCAGGTTAAGCATCTTTGAAAACAGAACGTAGCAGGCGTCCACAGCGTCTTTCAACCTGTCAAACTGATTGTCAACAGAGCGAAGCGCAATAATGATCAAAAACGAAAGCAAGATCAGCGGATACGGAGAGAACAGCTTGAACGGTTCAAAAATATCGGAAGGCATCAGCGAAGATATCAACTGCGGCAGATCTCTCCTTGTATAACCGGATATAACAAAATCCCCGAACATACCGTTGATATAGGTCGAAAGCCGCGCTATAAAGAAGCCCAAAACGACCGCCAGAAGTACCGCCGCTATCGACGTCGCCACAGTTTTTCTCTGAAGTTTTCGCGCGATGGAGCTTCTTTCGGCGACCACGTGCGTTTCCAGGAGATTTTTCAGAATAGAGAAAAAGGTCATGGGCGTGCCTATCATCAGCATGGCGTTGGTAAACAGGGTTTCTATGGGTACGACCCAGTTGTTCACCAGGGCGCTCTTTGCCGCGCTGTCTATCGTATGCGAGAGCAATGTGTAGGCCAGTATAGCCGTCAGAAAACCGGCGGCGCACAGGATCAGCAGGGGCGCGTAATTACGTTTCATGCTGATCCAAATAATATTATAGGAAAGCCTGTAATCATAGCTCAGTTTATCTTCGTAGGCTTTTATGATTTTGTACTCAATGTTTTTCTCCATATCATCCGCGCTGATCGGAACATAACGCGGACCGGAGAACCCGATCTTGATCATCGGGTTGCCGACACTGTAGCCGGTTTCAATTTTGATCTCGGTATCCTCGTGGAACCCTTTCAAAAGGATATCGTTGAACAGCGTCTCGAAAACAATGCCGTTTTCCAATATGATCTGCTTGCTCAACCTCATGTGCTGCAGCCAGTCCTCAATAAAGGAAGCCGCTTTTTCATAATCTTCTACCCTTGCGTGTATCGTTAAAACCTTCATTGCCGTTTCTCCCTGTCATTAAAACACATTTGAACTTCATGTTCGGAAAACCGCTCCGAGATCTGTATTGTATCAATATATCACATTTCAATGTTTATTACCGCGTATATGCAGTTTGTTCAGCAGACGTTTAACCTTCTCCTCCTGCTCGGCGGCTTTTTGAGCGTCCTGCTCCAGCCTTTCATCAAAATGATAATACATCAGATCCGCTCCGCAGTATTTGCAGGCGGTTTTAAAGTACAACGGCGATATACGCTCGCCGCATTTAGGGCATTTTCTCATTTTTTATCCTCCGTCTCGCTGAGCTCCGCCAACATCATCTCCCTGTGCTCCTTGAGCTGCTCCCGGATATCCGCAAGGCGTTTGCCGGTCAGATCGTACCAAAAAAACGGGATCATACCCAAGGTATTCAAAAGCTGCGGAACAAGCACATAGAACATTCAGATATAAAAGTCGGTCTTTTCGCCCTTAACAGCGACCTGTCTGCCGTTCACCGTTTGATACGTAAGTCCGATGATCGGAAGCACGGCGGTGGCGATAGCGGTACTGACGGAACTTGTAAGCTTGCCGAAGAATGAGGACAC
>CAMOTT010000062.1 GCA_946626015.1 uncultured Clostridia bacterium
CCTTGCGACCATTAGAACCTGAATCTAACGCGTCTGCCAATTCCGCCATACCCGCGTATTAAGTTGTTCCAAAAAATCGGGTTCCCGATGAGGGGAACCCGATTGGTGCGAGAGACGGGACTTGAACCCGTACGGGATTACCACACGCCCCTCAAACGTGCGCGTCTGCCGATTCCGCCACTCTCGCAAGAGAACAGTGGTTATTATATCAGAGATTTTCGGGTGTGTCAATAGAAAAATAAAAAATTTTTGATTTATTTTTAATTCAGTACGCAATAATTTTTTTGAAGGGGTTTTGGAACGGCTTTTTTCCAAAAAAAATATATAAGAATACAAAAGGTTACAAAATATTAAAAATACAGTTATTTTGTTGATTTTTGTCAGGAGTTTGTTATAATCAAACTAAAGCATAAAACAAATTACGAAAGGTCGAATTGAGTTGAGAAAAAGGAATAATAAACTGGTTACAATACTTTCCGCTCTTGTTATTATTTTGTCTGTCATATTTGTGATCGCGCATTTTGCTTCGTCAAAATCAAGCAAACCAAAGGATAATACCAACGCCGGAACCACTGTAACTCAGCAGGATAAAACGGAGAAAGAAGAGACTGAAAACTCCGGGACGAAAGCCTCTGTGACTACCGGAGCCACAACCGCGGCTACTACCGCAAAAACCGAGACCGTGACGGAAAAGGCAGCGGCTATTCCTCCGGTGACCACCGAAAAATATGACGGAACGGCAAGGTATGCGGCTTTTACTTTTGACGACGGTCCTTCGCCGACAATTACAAACGAAGTGCTCAAGGTCCTGAGAGACAACAATGCGCGCGCCACCTTTTTCATACTTGGTCAGAACGCGAAAGCTTATCCGAATATAGTTAAAAACATAGTAAATTCAGGTTGTGAGGTGGGCAGCCACAGTTACAGCCATAAGAATTACGCCAAGCTCACTTCAAGCGAGATAAAGTCTGACCTGAGCAACTCCGTAAAGGCTATCGAGGAGGTATCGGGAACAACTGTGCGGCTTTTCCGTTTGCCCTATGGGTCCAAAAGCGATACGGTAAAGCAATCCATCAATTTGCCCATTATCCTCTGGTCGTATGACACCCGTGACTGGGCATATAAAATTAAAAAGAACGATAAACGCTCAGCGTCCCAGATAGAGGCTGACAGGAAGGCGATAGTGAACAAGCTGCTCAACTCTATAAGAGACGGAGAAATAGTCCTTATGCACGATATGAACAAGATGACCCTGGATGTTTGCAAGGAGGTTATACCCGCCCTTGTCAAGGATGGCTGGAAGATCGTTTCCGTCAGCGAGCTTGCCGCAATGAGGGACAAGGAGCTGAAAAGCGGAACAATCTATTCCATGCCCATAAAGGACGCAAAGAAAACCTCTTAAAATCGTAAATAAACGCAAAAAGCGCCTCACAGGCTTGATGCTTGCGAGGCGCTTGATTTTTTTACGGTTTTATTATCCGCCGGGTTTTACAGCTTATTTTTTAAGTACGTATTTTGCGTAGAAATCTTCTATTGCCGCGTAGAAATCCTCAACGGTGCCATCGTTCTTGATAACAACATCAGCGAGCTTTTCGGTCTCGGAGGTCTGGAAGATCTTCTCTTCGCCCTCATCGTATTCGCGGAGCTTGTTTATATCCTTGCCGTCGCGCTCAGAGCCTCTGGCGAGCATTCTTTCGTACCTTACCATATCGTCACTGATAACGATATCAACAAGCACAAATTCATCGCCGAACTGCTCCTTGAGATATTTAACGTCTGAAAGGGGACGGATGCCGGAAACGAGGAAAATATCCTTGCCGGATTCCTTGATTTTCTTTACTATCTGCTCAGGGAAGAAGGTCTGACCGTACTGACCCATATACTTCTGCGAAGTTTTGTGAAGATTTTCACGGGTAAGCTCAAGGCCGTCCTTTGCTGCCAGTTCCCTGACTATGTCGCCAATGGATACCATGGGGAGTTCGTATTTCTTGGAGATGTACTCAAGAAAATAGTCTTTTCCCGTGCCGTTTTTTCCGACTGCTGCCAATACCATAAAATTTACCTCCAAAGCTTTTTACTTAAATTTATTTTAAAATACTTTCACTGATTTGTCAAATTGATTTATCAATATTTGAAAAGCCTGTTTATGATGATATCGTTTTCCGTTACGCTGTACTGTTTGACAAGATAAGCCACAGCCTTCTCAAACTCGTCGGAGCGGAGAGCCTTTAAACAGTCGCCCCGGTACTGATCAAAGTAACCGTCCTCTTGTTTTGAAAGATCCTCGCGAACCACAAGGAACACATAATTATCCAACGTGAAAACCGAGGCTTTTCCGTTCTCCAGCGCCCAGACCGCCTGGAAAAAGCCGATGGGGTAATCCTTGCTGTCGCTTTTGAGCACAGTAAAGTCGGAATAGTTTATGCCGTATGCGCCATCGCCGGAGCTTACGAGGGCGGCAATGTCCGCGCCGGCGTCGAGCTTGTCCTTCATCTCGTTGAATTTTTTTACGGTCTCATTTTTCTCCTGAGTGGTCATAACAGATTCTATGCCGTTTTCATCTGTCTTGAAAAAATAGCCGAGAACAGCTTTGAACCCCACATAATTGGCGTTAAAGTAGTTTTTGAGTTCGGTTGAGCTTACGGCTTTAGTGCCCTTTTCGCCGTAGTAGGCGTTAAAAAGCGCCTCCCGCGCGGCATTGAAGGTCTCGATCTTTGTCAGGGTCTGCTTTGAGACGTTTTTGGATTTGTAGTAACTGCCGAAGGTGAGCCAAAGCTTACTGACACGGTCTGAAACGGTGTACTTGTAAGGGGTATCAAGCTTGAGACCCATGTTGGCGTATTCGCTTAGTACGGCAATATATTCCGTGCACAAATACTTGACCTTTTCGCGGATCTGAGCCTTGGCCGGTTCCGGCTCAAGGCCGTAGCTCTCCGGCTTGGAGCGGACTGCGTCAAGGTAGTAGCTGTATATTTCGTCGGAGATCCCGATGCCGCCAACGTTGAGCGCGTATTTTTCGCCAAAGGGCAGGGAGCAGGCGGCCAGAGAAATCAGGACCGACAAAATCAAAGCCAAAGCGGCAAACTTTTTCAATACGCGCACCTCCGTTCCGAAAATTTTAATCATCAATCTATTATTTTAATACATCATCCCCGTTTAGTCAAATAGATATTTTGCAAAATCAGGATTTTTTGCAAAAGCTGAACGGAAACACCTGAGAATTGATGCGCCTGAAAAATTATTGTTGATATTTTCGGGCTTTTTTGTTAGTATTATAAATATAAATTGCCAGAGGTGAATATCTTGCCGGTACCGAAAGAAAACATACGAAATTTCAGCATCATAGCCCATATCGACCACGGAAAATCCACCCTTGCGGACAGGCTGCTTGAGTTGACGGATTCCGTGGCTATCCGCGATATGACGGCTCAGATCCTTGACAACATGGATCTTGAGCGGGAGAGAGGCATCACTATAAAGGCCCATGCCGTGACCCTCAAATATACGGCGAAGGACGGCAAGGAATACACCTTGAACCTGATCGATACCCCCGGCCACGTTGACTTCAATTACGAGGTCTCCCGTTCCCTTGCCGCCTGCGAGGGCGCCATACTTATAGTGGACGCTTCCCAGGGCATAGAGGCTCAGACCCTTGCCAACACCTATCTGGCGCTGGATCATAATCTGGAGATCGTGCCGGTGATAAATAAGATCGACCTGCCTGCGGCGGACCCGGAAAGAGTGGCTGCGGAGATCGAGGATGTTATAGGTCTGGACTGCTCAAAGGCTCCCAGAGTTTCCGCCAAGACAGGCGAAAATGTTGCGGAGGTGCTGGAGCGTATAGTTGAGGATATACCTGCTCCGCCGGATGCAGACGACAGCAAACCCCTCAGAGCCCTCATTTTTGATTCCGTTTATGACAGCTACAAGGGCGTTATTGTCTACGTGCGCGTCAAGGACGGCGTGCTTAAGGTGGGGGACACCATGAGGATGATGGCCACCGGAGCGGAATTCACCGTGGTGGAGCTTGGCCATATGTCCGCCCGGAGCATGATGCCGGCGGAGGCCTTGTACGCAGGAGAAGTGGGCTATATCACAGCCTCGATCAAAACCGTCAGTGACGCCCGGGTGGGCGATACTGTCACAACCGCGCAAAGACCGGCGGAGGAACCTCTGCCCGGTTACAGAAGGGTCAACCCCATGGTTTTTTGCGGAGTTTACCCGGCGGACGGCGCGGACTATGAAAATCTCAGGGACGCGCTTGAAAAGCTCCAGCTCAACGATGCATCTCTTTCCTATGAACCTGAGACCTCCGGCGCCCTCGGCTTCGGTTTCCGCTGCGGATTTTTGGGACTTTTGCACCTTGAGATAATCCAGGAGCGGCTTGAGAGGGAATATGACCTCGATCTGGTAACAACAGTGCCCAGCGTTGTTTACAAAATACATCTTAACGATGGTTCTATGGTGGAGATAGACAACCCCACCCATTACCCTGACCCGGCGATGATCTCCTACTGCGAGGAGCCTTTTACCAACGCCCATGTGTATTCTCCGCCTGAATATGTGGGAGCGATAATGGATCTTTGCCAGGAGCGCAGGGGCGTTTTCAAAAACATGACCTACATTTCCTCGGACAGGGTGGATATCTTCTACGAGCTGCCACTGAATGAGATAATTTATGATTTCTTTGATTCGCTGAAATCCCGCACAAGGGGATACGCCTCCTTTGATTATGAGATCTCGGATTACCGAAGATCCGAGCTTGTCAAGCTTGACGTTCTGCTAAACGGAGACGTTATCGACGCACTTTCGTTTATAATCCACTCTGAGAAAGCTTACGGCAGGGCAAGGAAAATCGCCGAAAAGCTCAAGGAGAATATTCCGCGCCAGATGTTTGAGATACCCATTCAGATAGCCATCGGCGGCAAGGTCATTGCCAGGGAGACGGTAAAGGCCATGCGCAAGGATGTTCTCGCAAAGTGCTACGGCGGCGATATCACGAGGAAGAAAAAGCTCCTTGAAAAGCAGAAGGAAGGCAAAAAGAGGATGCGCCAGTTCGGTACCGTGGAGGTGCCCCAGGAGGCGTTCATGGCCGTGCTCAAGCTGGATGACGATTAACTCCCCTGTGAACAATGACAAAATCAATACCTGTTTTTTGTAATTTTATACAAACATTCTATATCTGTTGAAAGAGAGTTATTATCGTGATATAATATGAATGTTATAGAATATTAAGGAGGAATCGAATTGGCGTCAAAGAACAAAGAAACCGAAGCTGTTGCCGAAAAGGCCGCCGCTCCAAGCCAGCCCCAATCCCATGGGCGCAGATACGTCGGCACCAAGGAAACCATTGCGTTTATTCTCTTCGATGTTTCGGCAAGCTTCAACATAGATAAGTTCAACAGCATTTTCCTTGACAGATGTCTTGTCATAGACCTTAAATTCAGAACCATTGTTGATCCTCTTGTGGGTATCTGGGATGTTATCAACGACATTTTCCTTGCCGCGCTGGTCGACAGAACCAGAACAAGGTTCGGTAAATTCCGCCCCTATCTCATCCTTTATATGCTTTACGGCGTGCCTATGGCGCTCATTTACAGAGCCCTGCCTCTTATTTTCGCGGCGGTGCCCGGAGGCTTGGCGCCGGACTATTCGGCAAAGCTGATAACTTACCTTGTGCTGTCTATTTTCAACTCCCTGACGGGTACGCTGAACGGTATTTCGCGAACGGGTATCATAGCGACCATAACCCCGGATATCCGAGACCGAACGCGACTTATAACCGCGGCGAACCTGTTGTCCGGATTCTGCGAAAAGCTGCCGGAACAGCTGCTGAGCATATTTATGGATATCGTTGACAGAAACAAGGGCAAGATAGCTCAGCATATTATCGAGACAAAAGTCCGCAAGCTGTTTATTGTATTCGGTGTGGGCACCGTGTTCGTCAGCGGTATGCTGGCAACCTACTTTGCCATAATCACCAAGGAGCGAGTACCTCAGAGTGTTGACAAACCCAGGCTCAGAGATTCCTTCAAATCCATTGCGACGAACAAGCCACTGCTTATTTTGACGCTTTCGGATTTCGTCAGCGCCTTTGGTTTGAGTTCCGGCTTGGATACATACTACAAGAGCGTGCTGAACTTCTCCTCAATGTACCTTATCGTGGGTATCCCCGGCGCGATCATTTCTCCGCTGAGCTATTCCTACGTTCCTTGGGCGAGAGAAAGATTCTCCTCAAAGCTCATCTGGATAGTCACCAGCCACGCAAACAGCTTCTTCCTGGTGGGCGTCTTCCTTATCGGTTCCATCAACCGCAACTACAAGAAGATCAAAGCCATGATACCGGCGTTTATGCTTCAGGAGTCCCTGTTCATGTCCTACTACGGACTTTACAAGGTCATCCCGGAGGAGCTTCGTAACGAGGCTATTGACTACTGCGAATGGAAGAACGGCTTCCGTACAGAGGGTATGACAGGCGTTGCCAAGGGCTTGGCAAACAAGCTCGTTACGTATTTAGGCGGCAGCATCAAGACTTTCCTGCTCAGGAAGATCGGCTTCAAACAGGGCGAGGATTACCTCAATCAGGATTCCGCAACAGAGTACAAATTGTTTATGATGTGTACGCTGCTTCCCTTTGTCACAGGTATCGGCGGTCTTATCCCCAAGCTGTTCTACAACATCGATGCAAAGACCCGCAAGCAGATGTATGATGATCTTGCCGCGCGTCGTCAGGCGGCGGTCATAGCTCATGAGCTCAAGGCCGACAGTGAGGATCAGGCCGTTACGGCAGAAGAAACAGATTGATTTTAAAAATCAGAAACGGGGCGCCTTAATGGTCAGCCCCGTTTTTTGAAATATTTGCAGCATTTATTTCGGCTGCGACAGCGCGTAAATCAGAAAGGAGGAGCGGTTCAGGCATGAGTCGAGGGTTTTAATCTCTTTTGTGCTGATGCCGGATCGCATGGTGATCATTATGACCGAAAAGCTTGCGTTGTCGGCTTTGGTAAGGAACCGTGCCGGCGTTTTGCAGAGGGTGGTAGGCCTGCTCGCCCGCAGGGGTTACAATATCCAGAGCCTTACCGTCTGCGATACCGAGAATGATGATTTTTCAAGGATGACCATTGTAGCTCAGGTGGAGCCCTCCCAGTTCAATCAGGTCGAGCAGCAGATACTCAAGCTGGAGGACGTTATGAGCATTGTAAGGCTCACTGAAGAAAACGTTATTTCAAGCGAACTGCTGCTGATAAAAGTCCACTGCGTCAACAAAGACAGGGCAAAGGTGCTAAAAACCATCGGAGCCTACGGCGCCCGGGTGAAGGATATAGGGCACATCACCATTACGGCCGAACTCACCGGCGAGAGCGCCCGGATCGACGAATTTATCTCAGCCATGTCGGCTCACGGGATAGTTGAGCTTTCCCGTTCGGGTATGACGGCCCTTGAAAGCGGCGACAAGGCCATAAACGAAAAGCAGAGTTAAAGGGGTTTTTTCTGTGAAAATTGAAATTCTTGACTCCACCCTGCGCGACGGAGCCCAGGCGGAGGGCGTATCATTTTCAATAAACGACAAACTTGATATAGTCAAAGCTCTGGACAAGCTGGGTATAACCGTCATCGAGGCAGGCAACCCGGCCTCAAACCCGAAGGATCTGGAGTTTTTTGAACGGCTCAGGAGCGTCAGACCGGTAAACTCAAAGGTGGCCGCCTTCGGTTCCACCCGCAGAAAAGACGTGCCGGTATATGACGATCCCGGCTGCGCCGCCCTTATCAGGGCGGACACGGATATAGTCTCCGTTTTCGGTAAGACCAGCCTTTTGCAGGTGGACGGTATTCTGCGGACAACTTCCGGAGAAAACCTGAAAATGATCGAAGAGACCTGCCGCTATATGAGAGAAAACGGCAAGCAGGTGATATATGATGCGGAGCAATTCTTTGACGGATACAAAGAGAACCCGGACTACGCTCTTTCCGCCCTCAATGCCGCGCTGAGAGGAGGGGCTTACTGCCTTTGCCTGTGCGACACAAACGGCGGCACATTCCCCTGGGAGGTGTCGAACATAGTGCGCACCGTGTGCAAAAAATTCCCGGGCACGAACATCGGCATCCACGCGCATAATGACAGCGACCTGGCCACGGCCTGCTCAATAGAGGCGGTCAGGGCGGGAGCGGTACATGTACAGGGCACGTTCATAGGCTTTGGCGAGCGTTGCGGCAACGCCAACCTTTCGTCCATAATACCGAATTTGCAGATCAAAGGCGGCTTTGAGTGCATACCGCAGGAAAATCTCGGTATGCTAACCTCCACCGCAATGAAGATAGCTTCAACCTCCAATATGACCCTCCACAAGTCCACCCCCTTTGTGGGCAGGAGCGCCTTTGCCCACAAGGCAGGGATGCATTCCGACGGGGTGCTGAAGGTGAAGTCCTCCTATGAGCACATCGATCCGGAGCTTATCGGCAACCACAGGCGTATACTTGTCAGCGAGTTTTCCGGCAAGGCGGCGGTTTACAGGAGGATAAAACAGCTTTATCCCGATATCGGAAAGTCCGATGAGGTGGTCACAAAAATAGTGAACGACCTTAAGCAGAAGGAATATGAGGGTTACCAGTTTGAGGGGGCGGACGCCTCCTTTGAGCTGATAATAAGACGGGCAGCGGAAAATTATGATTTGTTTTTTGACTTGATAAGCTACAAGGTGCTCGACGAGCTGCCTTACGACAACAACCACAGCGCCACGGCCACCATCAAGATCCGCGTGAACGACACTGTAAAGATAGCCGCCTCGGATGGCGAGGGTCCCGTCAACGCCCTTGATACAGCCCTCAGAGAGGCGCTCATCGAGTTTTACCCCTGCTTGAACGAGGTGAAGCTCACGGACTATAAGGTTCGCGTAATGGAGCCGAAATTTGCCACCGCCGCCCAGGTCAGGGTCCTGATAACCTCCGCTGACAAAGATGATATCTGGACAACCGTGGGCACATCCAACGACGTGATCGAGGCCAGTTGGATAGCCCTTGTGGACTCAATAGAGCACAAGCTCATTAAAGAAAAAATCAGGCGCTGAATTCAACAAGTGTTTACCAAAAACGAGAGGTGAGTACCTTGTTTGCAAGCATAAAAAGTATGGGGTTTCTCGGGATGGACGCTTTCATCGTTGAGGTGGAGGCGGATCTTCTTTCCGGGCTTCCCCGCTTTGACGTTGTGGGCTTGCCGGACACAGCGGTGAGCGAATCCCGCAACCGCGTCCGCTCGGCCATAAAAAACTGTGGCTTTGATTTCCCTGTTTCAAGGATAACAATAAACCTTGCTCCGGCGGACAAACGCAAGGAGGGGTCTATTTACGACCTGCCCATATTCATAGCCCTGCTGTACGCCTCCCGCCAGATAAAATGCGATATCGGCAATATGGCCTTCATAGGCGAGCTTTCTCTGGACGGCTCTCTCCGCAAGGTGAAGGGCGCTCTGCCCATGGTCATAGAGGCGAGGAACGCGGGCATAAAAACCGTATTTCTGCCTGAGGAGAACGCGGCGGAGAGCTCCGTGGTGAACAACGTGGACGTTTATCCGGTCAAAAATGTCCTTCAGTTAATAGACCATCTCACAGGGAGAGCGGTTATTGAACCGGCCCGCGCGATGGATTATGATAAAGCTCAGGCTTTGAAGCCTATGCTGGATTTCGCCGACGTAAAGGGTCAGGACGACGCCATAAGAGCCCTTGAGGTCGCGGCCGCAGGCGGACACAATATTATGATGATAGGGCCTCCCGGTTCGGGCAAAAGTATGCTCGCCAAGCGCATACCCTCAATTTTGCCGGATATGACCTTTGAGGAGAGCCTTGAAACTACAAAGATATATTCCGTGGCCGGTGCGCTGTCCAAGGACGTTTCACTTATGCGCTGCCGTCCGTTCAGGGCTCCGCACCACACGGTTTCGTCAACGGCGCTTTCCGGCGGCGGCACAATACCCAGACCCGGTGAAATATCCCTCGCCCATAACGGGGTGCTTTTCCTTGACGAGCTTCCG
>CAMOTT010000063.1 GCA_946626015.1 uncultured Clostridia bacterium
CTGCTTTTTGCAGCTTGCGCTCTTTATTTTGCTGGCATCTGTAAGGTAGCAGCCTTTTTCTGACTTGAGTACGGGGAAGTATCTCATCTCGCCGTTCTTTTCTTTTACGATGGGATCCTTCTTCGCTTTTTCTTCAGTGGTCATGAACATACCGGCCAACTTCAAAAGAGTATTTGCGATGCCGCCGTCGATGTTTCTCTTATCCTCGGGGAGCGCCTGCCACTCTACCATTGTGTAACCGGGCTTTGCAGCCTTGGAGGTGTTCATAACCTCTGTATAAGCCGCAAGGATCTCCTCTTTGGTCTCGGGGAGCTTGTCGGGGTCTGCAGCTGTTGTAGTCTCGTCCGCTACGGTGGTTACTTCGGCCGCCGTGGTGGTCTCGTCTGCTGCGGTCGTTACTTCAGCCGCTGTGGTGGTCTCATCCGCTGCGGTAGTTACTTCGGCTGTTGTCTCGTCAATTCCTTCGACAGTTGTCTCAGGCTCGGTAGTTGTAACCTCCTCTGCCTTTTTGCCGCAGGCCGCGAAGGCGAAGACAGTGGCAAAGACAAGCAAAAGTGCTACCGCTTTGGTTAATTTGTTCATGTTAATTCCTCCTGACATTATTGTACCGGCACCCATGCCGTTTTATACAATTTATTTTATATCATTTACCATAAAATGTCAATAAATAATCACTCAAATAAAAGCAATGATTTTTTGTTTTCCCTTGCAGGGGATCAGCCCATTTCTTCGTATATCTGGGCAAGCTCCGCCTGATCAAGGGGCTCCTCCGTTATGGCCGCCATAAGCGCGGCAATGTCGGCAAGATTGAAACGATCCCTCTTGCTGGGTCTTAAGATATTCGCCGCCGTCTCGTACACACTGTCCTCAAAGCCCTCTGCGACAGCCTGCCTTGCCATGGCCACGTCATTGGCATTCACCCTGCCGTTTCCGTCAAGGTCGCCGAAGATTATAACAGTGTATGATTTGAACAAATCACCGTTGTTGTCATATACGTTTATCACCGTTCCGGTGCCCACAGCTCTGCCCAGAGCCTCGATCTCCGCATAGCCTCCGTTGACCGAAAGCTGAGCCTCAAAAGCTCTTAACGAAGTGTTCTCCGGAATACCGCAGATCTCCGCTTTTTCCTCGTTTACATATATATCGCTTTCCTCCGGAACAACAAGCTCCGGTTCATGAGCAACAGGGATCAACGCCCAGACAGCATAAAGCGTCACGTTGACCGCAGGGGCGATGAACCCGGAAACCGGCTCCGAGGCCTCCGCCGTAACAGCCCAGCCCTTGAATTCAAAACCGGGATTTGCAAAGCCGCCCTCACCGGGGAGATCGACGCTTGTACCAAAAGCCGCTGTCACCGTGACCGGCGCAGCCCCCGTACCGCCGTTAAGATCAAAGGAAACAGTTATCATCTTGGGAGAAGTGGTGCCATAAAAGCTGAGGTTTTCCGTGCCCATGGACAGGGGGACTTCATCCGACCAGCCGGAGAAATCATAGCCCTCAGCCGGGGTGTAAACCGGGGCTGTAACGTCTGTGCCGTACTGCTGTGTGATCTCAAGCTCCGGGATCTCCGCCCCGTCCACAAAAAATTTATAAGTATAGAACTTGTATTCGGGGCTGAACTGAGCTGTGTAAGCTGCCTCTCCCGTCACCTCCGAAACCTCCGGAGACCAGCCCGCAAAGCTGTAAACGGCGTACTCATCCTCCGGCTTTACAGGGGCAGCTCCCGAATAGGCAGGCACTGCGCCGTAAGGCCACTCGCTCTGCTGTAAAACCTGCCCGTCATAGTTTTTGAAGGTAACGGCATACTTTCTGGGGGAAGCTGTGTATCGCGCCGTATAAGTCCGGTCACCTGTGACGGCGGAAAGCTCCGGGAACCAGCCGGCAAAGGTATAAGTTTCAGCGTCGGTGGCCTCTTTTACCGGGGTCTGGCCGGTGTATGAGGGAACGTTGCCGTATTTCACATCAACGGTCTGCAAAACTGTTCCGTTCTCATTTTTGAACAGGACTGTGTATGACTTGAGGATCTGATCATACTCCGCGGTAACGGTCATATTGTTCGTAACAGAGGCAAGGCTCGCGTTCCAGCCCCTGAAGGTGTAGCTGTACTGCTCCGTGTCGGGTCTTGAGGGTACGCCCGAATAGGCGGCGGCTCTGCCGTGTATGACCTCCTCGGTGTAGAGCACTCTGCCGTCATAGTCCTTATAAGTGACGATGTGGGCAAGGCTGGCATAGGCGGAGTTCAGGGCGGAAGCCGCTGAATTTATCGCCGCCTGAGAATAGGTGCTGGCGTGCTCCGCGTCCAGCTTATCGATTATCGCCTTTGCCGCCGAGCGTGCCGACTGCAAAGCGTTGTATGACGCAGAGGTGTAATTTGAGGCGTTGAGCCCCGAGGTCAGGTTATACGCCTGACGCAGAGCGGAGGAATCGACCTTGCTAAGGACAGAATAATGACAGTATATCGGAGCCGAGCTGGTGCCCGCGTTAAGCTCCGCGGGACAAGCTACGTTTGAGAATATTGCAGCCGTTTCGGAGTTTGCCGGGGGTGCGCTGCTGTCGCTGAAGCTGATCGACCCTATTGCGGAGCCCGCAAGGCAATCCTTTGTGTAGTACGTGTATATGTAAGCGCCTCCGGCATTTTTATTGAGGTCTACTATACCGTCTCCGCCCTCGCTTACAATATTAAATTCAACGTTGTTATTGTTGATAACTGATGTTTTAGTTGAACTGTTTCCGCTTTCGCCTGAGACTGAAAATCTCAACGCCTTAATGGACTCTGTGTAGTTGTCTGTGAGCTTATAACCCATATAAACGTACGCTCCGCCGGCATCGGCATTAAGGTCTTTGTCAATGGCGGTAAAGCCCGTACTGGTCAGGGCATTAATAGCGGGTTCCTTTTTGCTGGTGCCGTAACCGATGGCAACATCGCTGATGAACTTCGATCCCTCCGGATAATAATACTCATCCGGTATACCGTTCCCCGTTGCAATGGGATTTAAAGCGCCTGCCGCCTCCTGAACGTAGGTGACCACGTCGGTCTCATAACGGGAGGTGTTATTTTCATCAATGGTTATAGTGCGGTAGCCTCTTATCTCGTCCGAGCCGTAGGACTCATACGTCATACCGGAGGTCTGTATAAGGTCAATATTGTTCCATCTGCCGATAAAACTGTTTTTGTGATCATGGCCTGTGACGATACCCAGCACGTCCCCGCGGGCCGCCATTGTGTTGAGCTCGCCGCTGTTGTCTCTGGGAGGGCATGGGAATTCGCCAAGGTAGCCGCTGGCGCGGCTGTTAAGCGTCAGCTCATAGGTCTTGCCGTTATAGGTCTTGCCGCCGTTGGGGTTTTCCACCAAAAGATTATACGCCTCCGGCACTATGATGTGCTGGAACACAAGGGAATTCACCTTGTGCCCGGCCTGATTTTCAAGCTCCACGCTTTTTGAAGTATACCAGTTGAGCTGATCCTGATGGACGTTGTCGTAATAATCCTTGGAGCTGTCTGTATAAGTGTTGGAGTCGATCATCCAGAGATTGAAGGCAATGCGGCTGCCGTCAGAGCTCATGACCGGCAGGTTGCAGGTGCCGCAGCCTGTAAGATCAGGATCCGCATCATAGGTAAGGCAGGTGCCGACTTTTTTATATTCACTGTGCATAAAACTTTTGGAAATAAGCGCCGACTGGTCATCGTGATTACCGTAAACATAGGCGTAGGGTATGTTCCTCGCTACCAGCGGGGCCATAAGCTTTTTCAGCCCCGTTTTAAAAGCGGTTTGCGTAGTGACAACAACATTGTCGCCCAAAAAAACGACCAGATCAGGCTTTTCGTAATCCAAAGCCTTTCCTATCATTGTTATCATTCGCTGATCGGGGTTGGAATCGTCCTGACAGTCGGCAAGCACTAAAATTTTAAACTTACCGTTATTGTCAAACTTCAGAGTATATTTGGGGGCGCTCTCCGCGAACACCGTTGCGGGGCAAAGGGAGACGACCATACATAAACACAGTATGATCGAAACGATTGAGCTGAGGATCCTTTTCATAGCTTTTCCTCCTGAAACTATGCCGCACAGCGTCAAGCCGACACCCCACGGTATTTTTAATATTTTAAACTATTTTAATTATATATTTGCTCCGTTCCTTTGTCAACGACCGCGGCAACATTTTCGGCCTGCAATTATGATATTTACCCTCTTCACATTTTCAAACAACTATGATATACTTTATCATAACACATCAGTTATATAAGGAGGGTTATTGTGCAGGTCGAGCGAAAAATAATGTTTCCCCGGGGCAGAAAGCTCCGTATAATGCAGGTCAGCGACGTGCAGGATATGCACTTTATCAGACCGGCAACCTTCAGGATGCTTGAGGCCGCCTATGACCGTGTACAGCCGGATCTTATAATATTCACCGGCGACAATATTCTGGGCAACCATATCGACGAATACCGGCTTGATAAGTTCAAGGTCAAGACAAAAGAGGCTGTCGCCAAAAACATAAAAAAGGCTCTGGCCTACGTCCTTGAGCCTGTGGAAAGGCGAAAGATACCTTTCTGCATGATATACGGCAACCACGATGACAAAAATCTCCTCTCCAAGGATGAACAGGCTGAGTTTTACAAGGAATACAGCTGCTTTTTCGGCCTGAGCTCCCCGGAGGAGGGCCTGGACTGCGACACGTGCAATGTTCCCATCTATGACAGCGCTGGGGAGAAGGTCATATTCAACCTCTGGCTTCTGGACTCCGCCGGCAAGGACGACGGCAGCGGCAGCTGCTACCAGTACGTTACGCCCCAAACCGTTGAGTGGTACAAAAAGACCAGCGGCAGGCTCAGGGAAGAAAACGGAGGCAAACCGGTGCCCTCTCTGATGTTCCAGCACGTCCCCATCATACAGACAAAGGAGCTTTTCGTGGAGTGCGATCCCATGGATCCGGACGCGGTAAAGATCCCCTGCGGTGACGGTCATGCATACAAGCTCGACCCGTCAAAGGCAAGGGGCTACGCCGGGGAATACCCGGACACCTGCTCGGAGGACTTCGGTCAGTTTGAGGCCATCAAGGAGCAGGGCGACGTCCTTGCCCTTGTCTTCGGGCACGATCACACGAACTCCTTTGAGGGTGAGATAGACGGAGTAAAGATCATCCAGACCCCCGGCGCCTCATTCCGCTGCTACGGCACAAGGAGATCCAGAGGCATCCGCGTGTTTGAGATAGACGAGACAGACCCGGAGGAAGTCTCAAACTACGAGCTGGGTTACTTTGACCTTGTGGGCAGCACGGCCAAAACCAAATTTGACTATTTCATGAGCGCGGACGAATACGACAGAAAGCGCGTTATTTCAATCGGTTCCGTCGCCGTGGGAGCAGGAGCTCTCCTGGGCGGCAAAATAATAAAAAATATTGTTAAAGGCAGGAAAAAAAGATGAATGTAAGAAACAACGTATACCGCGTAGGCCGTTTTCCTCAGCTCACCAGAAAAGTTTATACCTCGGCGGACGGGCTCAAATCTGACCTTGCCACATCCCTTTGTTTTGACAAGAACAATACCCTTTATGTAGGCACGGACAAGGGGCTTTCAAGGTTTGAAAACGACAAATTCGTTCCTGTCGATATCGGTATAAAGAACCCTTCGATCTCAATGGTCGCCCCCGGTGAGGGCAGCGCGATCTTCATCGGCGCAGGCAATATCCTGCTTGAATACAACGGCAAAAAGGTTACCTCAAAAAAAGAGTTTTCCTCAAAGCTTGTGTCTGTCAAGATCGATGAGGACAACGTGACCTGGATCCTTACGGAGTCAGTCCTTTACCGTCTGCCTCAGGGCGCAAAGGATTTTGACCTGACCATAGGCATACCCGGCAAGGGCAGCTGCCTTGCGGTGTTCCGTAACAATAAGGTGTTTGTGGGAACAGACGGCAGCGGACTTCACGCCCTGGCAGGCAAACGCTGGCACTGGTCAGAGCTCATGCACGACATGACCGGGCTGCTCAGCGACACGGTGACCTGCATTGAGATCGACCCCACCGGCAGCATCTGGATAGGCACAGACAAGGGCATTTGTGTTTATGACGACAACAACTACTGGCTTGATTCTTCAAAGATAAAAGGCCTGCCCTCCTGCCACATCACCGATATGGCTGTTGCCGAAAACGGCGACAGATATTTCACCACCACAACCGGCCTGATCCATCAGCACAACGGCCAGCTCACATATTACGGCTACAAGCGCTGGCTCCCCGATATGTACGCCACAGCGGTGGCTCTTTCGGCAAACGGCGATTTCTGCGTCGCTACAAAGGCCGGGCTGAGCCTTTTCCACACTGAGATGATGTCCCTTGAGGAGAAGGCCGTGGCGCTCCGTAAAATAACCGAAAAATACAACGTGCGCAAGGATGGCTATATCCTCGGCCGTCAGCTCGACCATGAGGGCGTAGTCTCTTTGGACGAGGGCTTTGTTGAGTGCTCGGACAATGACGGACACTGGACAGGCGGCTATGTGGGCGCGCTGTGCTATGAATACGCCTGCACAAAGAACGAAGAAGTCCGCGCCGCGGCAAAGCGTTCCCTGCTGGCGCTGATAAAGCTTGTAGACTACACGGGCATAGAGGGCTTCCCCGCCCGTTCCATAAAGTACCCTGACGAGAGGGATTACGGCGGCGGCAACAGAACAGAATGGCATCCCGCAAAGGACAGCGAGGGCAACGATTACGAATGGCTGGGCGAGACCTCCTCGGACGAGATCGTGGGTCATTTCTACGCCTACGCCAACTTTTATGATCTGGTGGCAAACGATGAGGAGAAAGAGCTCATCAGGGATGTTGTCACAAGAATACTTAATCACATCATCGACAATGATTTCAGGCTTGTGGACACCGACGGCATCCCCACCACCTGGGCAAACTGGGATCCGGACAGCCTGAACTGCGACAACAAGTGGATCTACGAAAAAGGCACCAACTCCCTGCAGATACTCACCTTCCTCAAGGTCGGCTATCACGTTACAGGGGACGAAAAATACGAAAAGCTCTTTGATTATCTGGCCGGAGACAAGCACTTTGCCATGAACCTTATGCAGTACAAGATCCCCGACGGTCACCTGCTCCACATTGACGACAATCACGATTTCCTGATGATCTCACTGCTCATGAGATACACTGAATCCCCCCGTCTCCGTTCCATCTTCTCAATAGGCCTTACCAATCACTGGTTCGATGAGCGTGTTGAGCGCAATGCGTTTTACAACTTTGTCTACGGCGCCCTGACCGGCGAACGCTTCGACGTGGAGAACGCCGTGGAAGAGCTTGTGGATCATCCCATGGATCTGATACAGTGGACCCTTTACAACAGCTATCAGCCGGAGCTTAAATGGAACATCGCGCCCATTGAGCTGGGCATGATACCGCAGCTTGAGGAGCCTCTCAAGGCTCACGAAAGGCGCCTGACCCACAACGACACCAACCGTTTTATCGCGGACAGCGGCATAAAGGGTCACGCGGAGGAGCTGTTTAAAGGCTCGGACGATCCCACAGCCTTTACAATGTTCCCCGGCACCGGCGACGATAAGGGAATGGAGCTCTTCCCCTGCACTGATTTTATCCACCCCTACTGGTTCGCAAGGTATCACGGACTTATTGAAGAAGCCTAAGCAAAAAGCGACACAAAAATATAGCAGGCTGTACTTGACGTGCAGTCTGCTGTTGATTTTGTGTTATCTTTTAAACTTTGTTATATTCCGTCATCCAACGAAATATTTTCTCCTCATTATATTCCTCCGGCAAAAGAGCTTTTATTTTTTTGACCGAGCTCATTTTGGTAAGCATCTTCAAAAGCGGAGGTATAAGCCCCGGCTTTTTGAGCAGGGGTTTTGCTTTTTTCATTATATCCG
Source organism: uncultured Clostridia bacterium (assembly GCA_946626015.1). GTDB lineage: Bacteria > Bacillota > Clostridia > Oscillospirales > Acutalibacteraceae > JAAZFZ01. The sequence continues at coordinate 7,883 of CAMOTT010000063.1, forward strand.
CAAAGGAATAGCCCCCTGCCTTCCCCGAAAGCTCCTTTACACCAATGACCCCTGACTGCATAAAATAGTCAAGATCCTGCGCAGTCAGCGTTTTGAGCATATTTTTGATTATCTCCGGGTTCATCTGACTGTTGCCCAATTTTTTGAAATACTCGTATTCGTATTTCCACAGGGCTTTCGTATCAAGAGCGGCGTCGCCCGCGGCTATAACTGCGTCCCCGAGTATTTTGCCGGCCTTGATGGAAAGGCAGATACCGGAACCACTCAGGGGCTCCACCATTGCAGCCGAATCTCCCACAGCGGCATACCCGTTACAGACAAATCTGGGCAGAGCCTTGCGCACCGGTATTTTTGAAACACAGCCGCCCCTGAGTACCTCATCGCTCATGTAGGGGTAGTCTTTGCGGTAATCAGCAAGAGCCTCGTCGATATCCTGCTGAGTAAGCACACCGAAGTTGCCTATGAGAATATCCACATAGCCCTCCTCGGTTATCGCCCAATCCATCCCCTTACGCCAGCAATGGCACAGACCGAGAACGTAAGGCGGATCGGTAAATTTTTCCTCGGTTTTGGCGAAAAACGCCCGGTAGACGTTGAAAAGATCATCCTCTGTAAAGTCGTTTTGTATCTTACAGCCCTTCGGCAGGCTCCTCCTCACCGGGGAATCCATACCGGCGGCGTCGATTACCAGATCGGCTATGACCGTCTCCCTGTTTTTGAGCCTTACGCCCTTGACGGAGTTGCCCTGGGTAAAAGCCCCGGCTATCTCCGTTTCAAAGATGATCTCCGCTCCCGCTTCTTCGGCGGCGGTTATTAGATAATTTATGAAATATTTTCTGTCTATATTGCGCACCTTGTTGTCTGTACGCGGGGGCGCCGCAAACCTTACGGCCTTGGAGGGGCTTATGTAGCAAACGGGCTGGAATTTTGTAAAGGCGGAATCCTCCGGGGTGTCTATATCGGTCATATCAAAGGCGGGCAGATAGACGGAGTCGCACCAGTCGTGCCCCAGCTCCTGCCTTTTCTGCTTCTCGATAACGGTCACGCTGTACCCTGCCTTGGAGAGGGTTATAGCGGCGGAAAGTCCGCCGTGACCGGCGCCGGCAACAATTATTTTCTTCATAGGCCGCTCCTTAAATTCCTTAATAATGAAATTTACAAAGCCTTATTTTTTTGATATATACTTTTCGGTGAACTCCGTCACCTTTTCAAAATACTCTTTGTAGTAATCCTTGCTGGAATCGCCGTGAGCCGCGCCCTCATAGGGAACAAGCTCCTTCTCCGCGGCGCAGTTGTTGTAGTTGTCGTAAACCACTTCAAAGGGGATAAAATCATCCGCTGTGCCATGGACGAACAAAGTGGGAGTCTTGGACTTTTTGACCGCGTCGGCAGGGTTGATATCCTTTAGGGTAAAGCCGCAATTCAGCTTCAAATAGAATGAGATCAGGAACACCGCCGGGGCTGAAAGGAAGCCCACCATTTGCTTTGCCTTATGGCGGAACTCCTTATAGGCGTAAGCAAAGCCGCAGTCGGACACGGCGCACTTGACGTTTGCGGGGAGATCCTCTTCGCCTGTTGCAAGCATGACCGTTACCGCACCCATGGAAACGCCGTGGATGACTATCTCCGCGTCAGGCTGCCGCTCAACGATGTATTTTGTAAAGGCTACAAGGTCGTCCTTATCTTTGTAACCCATGGTAATCTTTGAATGCTCGTTTTCTCCGTGACCCCTCATTGACGGGACTATCACGTTAAAGCCCATATCCCGGTAATAAAGGGCGATGTGACCCATGCCGCCGGGGGATGAGGAATAGCCGTGGCAGACCACCGCCCATTTGCGGTTGTCGGGCTTGAGCTCATATATGTAGCCGTGGCAGTTCTCTCCGTCCTTGTTCTTTACTATCACGCTGCCCCTGATACTGTCGGAATGGGATTCAAGATCCGTCTCTATAAGCTTCTCGCAGGCATAGTCCGGGTATCTGCGGTATTTTGCCCATCTGTCCGGGTTGCGGCCCCTTCTTCTGCTCTTGCTTGAGGCGACCCTCTTGACAAACTCAAGGCCGTTCCTTGTAAGGGCGCCCCAGTAGATCACGGCGCCGATTATAAGCAGCAGGCACAAA
>CAMOTT010000064.1 GCA_946626015.1 uncultured Clostridia bacterium
CAGCGGCGGTGGAAAAAGCCCCTTTGAAAATACAGGTTGTCATATGGGGTATCGACCTGAAATTTTTTAATACAATTATGACGGTGCATAGGATGTAAAAAATCGACATAACGGGCATCAGTTTTTCCGTGACGGTTCCGATGCGTTTTATTCCGCCGTTCATTATAACAGCTGTGATAAGGGCAAAAACGGCTCCCGTGGCGGCAAAGGGGAGGCCGAAACTCCCGTGCAGAGCGTCAGCGGCGGAGTTCACCTGAGCCATATTGCCCATCCCCAGTGACGCAGGTATGCAGAACAGAGCAAAAGCCCCGGCCAAAGGCCCGGCAAGGCAAGAAAAATGCTTTTTACCCTTTAAACCCTCTTTTATGTAGTACATTGCGCCGCCGATCCATTGGTTGTCCGAACCTTTTTTCCTGTAATAAATTCCCAGAGTGTTTTCTGTATAGCCGGTCATCATCCCGAATATCGAGGATACCCACATCCAGAAAACCGACCCGGCGCCGCCTGTCAGTAAAGCCGTGGCGACCCCGGCAATGTTGCCGGTGCCTATGGTTGCCGCCAAAGCCGCAGATACGGATTGGAATTGAGATATGGTCTTTGAGTTTTCCTGCCGGGCGCTGCTGCTTTTAAACAATGAAAAAACCGTGCTTTTTATGATATGACGGGCGTTTCTGAACTGAAAAAAGTTGCTTCTCAAGGTCAGATATACACCTGTGCCCAGCATAAGTATAAGCATCGGAGCGCCCCATATCACACCTTCTGCCGAGAGGACCGTTCTTTTTGCAAAATCCGTCAAAACATTCTCACCGCCGCAAAGAAAAATCTGCATATTATGTATTGATATATATTTATGTTAAGAGTATAATGTAAAATGATATATTAGTAAAATTTTATGTTACGGAGGTGCGGTGATTGACGGCTAAATATTCTGTTCCCCTTGCCAAAATAATTAAAGATAATTCTTATGAGCTTATTTATTCTCCAAAGGATACAAAAGACATATACATAAGTTCCAAAGAAGTGGGCAGACCGGGTCTGGTGCTCACCGGCTATTTTGAGTATTTTGAGCCGGCCCGGGTGCAGTATCTCGGCTTGAACGAGCTTGGATACATCAGCAGCCTGGATGAGGAAGATGCTGAGACTGCCATGGAACGGCTGTTTTCCTGTCATCCGACTCTGCTTATCATAACCAGAGGGCTGGATTTTCCCGGATATCTTGTTGAGCTGGGGGAAAAGTACGAGGTGCCCATCATCAGAACACAGGAGTCCACCTCCAGCAATATGTCCATGCTCATCGCGTATCTCGGTATTGAACTGGCGGACAGGATCACCAGGCACGGAGTTCTCGTTGAGGTTTACGGCGAGGGTGTTCTGATCGTCGGCGACAGCGGCGTTGGCAAGAGCGAAACAGCGCTGGAGCTCATAAAGAGGGGGCACAGACTTATCGCGGATGACGCTGTGGAGATCCGCAAGGTGTCGGCGGCAAAGCTTGTGGGTTCTTCTCCCGACAATATCCGCCATTTTATTGAACTCAGAGGCGTGGGCGTTATAAACGCGAGAAGGGTTTTCGGCATGGGCGCGGTCAAAATGGCGGAGAAGATCGACCTTGTTATCGAGCTTGAACAGTGGGATGAGAACAAGCCCTATGACAGAATGGGTCTTGATAACGATTACACCGATATTCTCGGGGTCAGGATCCCGGTGGTGGTGGTTCCGGTTCGTCCCGGAAGAAACTTGTCCATTATTATCGAGGCGGCAACAATGAACAACAGGCAAAAACAAATGGGCTACAATGCAGCCAAGGAGCTATTACACAATCTCGGAATGGATGAAGATATTGTTGCGGATGAACGTGAGATCGAAGCGTGGCATAGTTTTTAAGAAAAATATAATATTATCGGGAAGTGCTAAATAATGTATAGAATAGGTATTGATTTAGGCGGTACTAATATTTCCGCAGGCGTAGTAAACGAAAAAAACGAAATTTTGGGCAGGGGAGCCGCAAAAACAAAGATACCCAGAGCAGCCGAGCTGATTTTTGACGATATGAAGGCCGCTTCGCTTGAAGCTGTCAAAAATGCCGGTATAACCATGGATCAGGTGGAAAGCGTTGGCGTAGGCGCTCCGGGCTCAATAAACAAGTCAAACGGATATATCGAGTTTTCAAACAACATGGGTTTCAAAAACGTTCCGGCCAAAGAAATGCTGGAGGAGCGGTTCGGCAAACCTGTTTATATTGACAATGACGCTAACTGCGCGGCGCTCGGCGAGGCGGTAGCCGGTGCCGGAAACGGCGCTAAAAGCGTTGTGGCGATCACTTTAGGCACAGGTGTTGGCAGCGGCATCATAGTTGACGGCAAGCTTATAAACGGTATCAACGGAGCCGCCGGTGAAATGGGCCACATGGTGATAGCCGTGGACGGCGAGCAGTGCAACTGCGGAAGAAAGGGCTGCTGGGAGCGTTACGCCTCTGCCACCGCCCTGATCTCGCAGACTAAGGCCGCCATGCTTGAGGACAAAGGCAGCCTTATGTGGGAGCTGGTTGACGGCGACATAAACAAAGTCGGCGGCAGGACTTCTTTTGACGCCTGGCGCAAGGGAGACAAAACCGCTACGGAGGTTGTAAACAGGTACATATACTACGTTGCCGTGGGCATTATCAATATAGTAAATACCTTCCAGCCCGACGTCGTCTGCGTAGGCGGAGGAATAAGCAACGAAGGGGATAACATCATCAAGCCCATATCCGAACACGTTGCAAGGGAAAGGTACAGCAAGTACGCGGCTGTTCAGAGCAAAATAGTCAAGGCTCAGCTGGGCAACGACGCCGGAATAATCGGAGCGGCTCTTCTTAATGAATAAACGCCGATAAGTTACAATAATACATAATCTGACAAGGGTATGGTGATCGGTATCAAACAGGTTTTTTCTGAGATCTGCGCCATGGGTATTTCCGCAGAGGAGAAAGTGCCCATGAGTCAATATACAAGCTTCAAAATAGGCGGAAACGCCGAGATCATTGCTTTTCCATCGTCTGAGGAGCAGATCGCGGCTTTGTTGAAGCTTTGCAAAGAAAACACCATACCTTATTTTGTCCTGGGCAATGGAAGCAATCTTCTTGTTTCCGATGAGGGCATAGCCGGTGTCGTGATTAACACCGGGGGTCTTTCCGCCTTGACTTACGAAGGAAACGGCGTTATAAACTGCGGCGCCGGTGTCAGCCTTTCAAAGCTTTGTAATTTTGCTCTTGAAAATAATCTCACCGGCCTGGAGTTTGCCTTTGGCATACCGGGTTCTGTGGGCGGCGCGGTATATATGAACGCAGGAGCCTACGGCGGAGAGATGAAAGACGTGTTGCTTGATTGCGTTTATTTGGCGGAGGATATGAGCTTAAAGACAGTTCCCGTCTCCGATATGGCTTTGGGCTATCGCAGCAGTATGTTTGCAAAAAATAAAGGTATCGTACTTTCGGCAAGGTTCAGGCTCTGTTCCGGCGATAAGAAAGAGATAAAAGAAAAAATGTCTGAAATAATCGAAAGGCGCAGGTCAAAGCAGCCCTTGGAATACCCCAGCGCAGGCTCAGTATTCAAACGCCCGGAGGGTCATTTTGCCGGGGCGCTGATTGAGAAAAGCGGCCTTAAAGGCAAAACCATAGGCGGCGCGGCCGTCAGCGAGAAGCACGCGGGGTTTATTATAAACAAGGGCGGCGCCTCAGCGAAAGATGTGAATGATTTAATAAAATATATACAGGATAAAGTGCTTGAAAATTCCGGCGTTTTGCTGGAACCGGAGATAAAGACGGTAGGAAAATAAGGGGGGCATAAAATGAATGATATCATAATAATCACAGGCATTTCCGGCGCAGGTAAATCAAAGGTGGTCGATGCCTTTGAGGATATAGGTTTCGTGTGTGTGGACAATATGCCCCCGAAGCTGATCCCAACATTCGCCCAGCTTTTGCTTAAATCCAACGAAGAAAATGATAAGATAGCCATTGTCACGGATGTCCGTGCCGGAGGTTCTTTCAACGGGATCTTTTCCGTGCTTGAGGAGCTCAAACAGATGAGCGTTAAGTATAAGATCCTGTTCATCGACGCCTCCAACGACGTTCTGATAAGCAGGTTCAAAGAAACAAGGCGAACCCATCCGCTCCTCGACAAATGCGACGGTTCTCTTAACAAGGCTATAAGCTCGGAGCGTGAGATGCTTTACCCAATCCGCCAGATAGCGGATTACGTTATAGATACCTCCTCTCTCAGCCCGGCGGACTGCAAAAAAAGGGTCTGCGAGCTGTTTATGGGGGACACAAACAATATGCTCAAGATCCACTGTATGTCTTTCGGCTTTAAATACGGCATACCCAACGATCCGGACCTTATGTTTGACGTCAGATGTCTTCCAAATCCTTTCTATATCCCGGAGCTTAAGACCGCCACGGGCATAGAGAAAGAGGTCAGAGATTACGTTATGAAGTGGGAAGAGTCCAACGTCCTGAAGGACAAGCTCATAGATCTTTGCGATTATCTCGTGCCGCTTTATATCCGCGAGGGTAAAAGCAGGCTGGTAATAGCTTTTGGCTGCACCGGGGGCAGGCACAGATCCGTTGTGTTTGCCGAGCTACTGGCTCAGCATTTTCAGGACAGCGGCTTTGCTGTCAGTATCAACCACCGTGATATAAGTAAGTAGGAGAGCTGAAGTGACATTTTCAACAAAGGTAAAAACCGAATTGATGCAAAGGGAGCTTGAACCGTGCTGTAAGAAGGCGATGACTTACGGCCTTTTGCTTTTTGGAAAAGATTTTTCGGCTTCCTCCGTCAGATTGTCGACAGAACATAAATACATAGCCGAATTCTACGCTGATCGTATAAAGGAGCAAACAGGTATAGAGCCTGTCATAACCACCAGCGGCAAAAACAAAAGATATGTTGCCTCGGTAAAGACCAACCTGCTGAGGGCAAAGGTGCTTGACTATTTCGGGCACACGGGCAAAGAGGTTCCCCTGAGGCTTAACCGGGCAAACATACAGGATGATTGCTGTTTCGGCGCATTCCTTGCCGGGGTGTTTATTGCCTGCGGTACGGTCACCACGCCGGAGAAAAACTATCACATGGAGTTCAGCACACCTTACCAACGGCTTTGCAAGGATCTTATGAGTCTTATGAATGAGATAAATCTCAGTGCGAAGCTCATTTCAAGAGATTATTCATATTCGCTCTACATAAAAAACAGCGAGTGCATAGAAGATGTCCTGACAACAATGGGAGCCACTCAGGCCACCCTCAAGGTAATGGGTACAAAGATCCAGAAGGACATTATAAACAACGTGAACAGAAGGACTAATTTTGACAACGCCAACATTGCCCGTACAGTGGGCGCTTCCATGGCACAGCGGGAGGCGATAAAGCTCCTGAGAGAACGCGGAGCTTTCAACAGCCTGGACGAAACGACAAGGCTTGTGGCTCTGGCAAGGGAGGAAAATCCCATCGCAAGCCTCAACGAGATGGAGACTATACTTGAGGGCAAGGTCTCACGCTCCGGCATAAATCACCGCCTAAAAAAAATAGTCAAACTGGCGGAAGAAACAAGATAGACAGAGGTTACAAATGGCATTTACTCACCTGCATCTGCATACCGAATACAGCCTGTTGGACGGCGCCTGCCGTATCGACGGGCTTATGGAGCGTCTTGCAGAGCTGGGGCAGACTTCCGTCGCCATTACCGACCACGGCGTTATGTACGGGGTGATAGATTTTTACCGCGCGGCAAAAAAGGCCGGAATAAAGCCCATAATCGGTTGCGAGGTCTATGTTGCCGCAAGGACGAGGTTTGATAAGGACAAGCTTTATGACAGCGAGAGAAGCCATCTGTTGCTGTTGTGCAAGGATAACGAGGGCTACAAGAATTTGATAGCCATGGTCTCCGAAGCCTGGACCTCCGGCTTTTATACAAAGCCAAGGATAGATAAAGAGCTTTTGCTTAAATATAATAAGGGTCTCATAGCCTGCTCGGCCTGCCTTGCGGGTGAGATACCCCGCGCCCTGATGAGAGAGGATTACGAAGAGGCGAAAAAGATCGCCCTTTGGTATGATGAAGTTTTCGGCAGGGGCAATTTTTATCTTGAGGTTCAAAATCACGGACTGGCTGAGCAGGAACGGATACTGCCTATGCTTATCCGTCTTTCCCGGGAAACGGGTATCCCGCTGGTGGCCACGAACGACGCCCATTATATCCGCAAAGAGGATTCAAAAATACAGCAGGTCCTGCTCTGCATACAGACGAACCACGTGCTGGGTGAAGATAACGGTATGACCTTCGGAACAGATGAGTTTTACGTAAAATCCGAGGAGGAGATGCGGGAATTGTTCCCGGCCTGCCCGGAGGCGGTGGACAACACCCAGGTGATAGCCGATCAGTGCAACGTGGAATTCGAGTTCGGCAAAACCAAACTGCCCCATTTTGAAGTTCCTGAGGGCAGAGATCATTTTGAGTGGTTCTCCGAGCAATGTTATACCGGACTGAAAAACAGGTACGGCGACAATCCGCCCGAGGAATACCGGCAGCGGTTGGAGTATGAGCTTGACGTAATAAATAAAATGGGATATGTGGACTACTTTTTGATAGTTCACGATTTTATAGCCTACGCCAAAAGCAAGGGCATACCTGTGGGGCCGGGAAGAGGCTCCGGCGCGGGCAGCATAGCCGCCTACTGCATAGGCATAACAGGCATAGATCCGATGAAATACAATCTGCTTTTTGAGCGGTTTCTTAATCCGGAGCGTGTGAGTATGCCGGATTTTGACGTGGATTTCTGTTATGAGCGCCGTCAGGAGGTAATAGATTACGTTATAAGAAAATACGGCAGCGACCATGTAGCGCAGATCGTTACCTTTGGCACCATGGCGGCAAGAGCTGCCATCAGAGATGTGGGCAGGGCTCTGGGAATGTCCTACGGAACAGTTGACGTGGTGGCAAAGCTTATTCCGAATGAGCTTAAAATAACAATAGACAAAGCCCTGAATATGTCCTCTGAGCTCAGGACGCAGTACGAGACAAATGAGAATGTCCGCGAGCTTATAGATACCGCAAGAAAGCTTGAAGGTATGCCCCGGCATGCCTCCACCCACGCCGCCGGTGTGGTTATAACGAGAGACCCGGTGGCGGAGTATGTTCCCCTGGCGCTTAACGATGAATCCGTTGTCACCCAGTTTACAATGACCACCCTGGAAGAACTGGGGCTGCTCAAAATGGATTTTCTCGGCTTGCGTACACTGACGGTCATTGATTACGCCGTAAAGATGATACAAAAAAACAAGCCCGATTTTTCAATAGATAAAATCGACTTAAAAGATAAGGCTGTTTTTGAAATGCTTTCAGAGGGCCTGACCACCGGCGTCTTCCAGTATGAGTCTGCCGGTATGCGATCGGTGCTCATGGGACTTTGTCCGGAGAGCATAGAGGACATGATAGCCGTAATATCCCTTTACAGGCCGGGGCCAATGGATTCCATACCCCGGTATATAGAAAACAGGCATCACCCCGAGCGTACAAAATATGACACCCCGCTGCTCAAGGATATCCTCGACGTTACCTATGGCTGCATGGTGTATCAGGAGCAGGTGATGCAGATATTCAGAAAATTGGCCGGGTACTCCTACGGCCGCGCGGATATCGTCCGCCGCGCCATGTCCAAAAAGAAGCACGACGTTATGGAGCATGAGCGTGAGATATTCATTAACGGATATGTAAACGATGAGGGTGTCACAGAGTGCGAGGGCGCCGTGAAACGGGGCGTGGACGCAAAAACGGCGAACAAGATCTTTGACGATATGTCCTCCTTTGCTTCCTACGCTTTCAATAAATCCCACGCCGCGGCCTATGCTTATGTTGCCTATCAGACCGCGTACCTTAAATGCCACTACCCCTGTGAGTTTATGGCGGCATTGCTCAGCAGCGTCCTTGACCGGAGCAACAAGGTGGCTGAGTATATTGCCGAGTGCAACAGGCTGGGCATTGCCCTGAAACCGCCCCATGTAAATTACAGCACAGACGGGTTTACCGTTGACAACGGGCAGATCTATTTCGGATTGCTTGCCGTCAAAAATCTGGGCAAGGGCTTTATACGTTCAATCGAGAACGAGCGCCAGCTAAACGGAGAGTTCACCTCCTTCTATTCCTTCTGCAAACGCATGAGCGGCAAGGATTTCAACCGCCGTTCAGTGGAGAGCCTTATTAAGTGCGGCGCGCTGGACGATCTGGGAAACAACCGCCGTGAGATGCTCAACGCTTTGCCGGAGGTTATTGCGGACATAGACGCGGAAAACCGCCGGAACGTTGACGGACAGATAGGCTTCTTTGACCTTGCCGATGAGGGGGAGAAAAAAGAGGGTATAGATATAAAGCCCCTTGCCGAGTTCCCGGTAAAGGAGCTCCTCTCAATGGAAAAGGAAGTGGCCGGGATCTATTTGTCCGGACATCCTGTGGGCGAATACAGCGCCTTATCCGCCGAAATGAAGTGCGACAGGATCTCTGATCTGCTTGACGCTTCGGCGGAACACAGCTCGGTTTACAAGGACAATTCCAATGTCAAGGTGCTGGCCATAGTCACTTCCATCAAGAAAAAAATACTAAAAAACAACACTACAATGGCCTTCGCTACCATCGAAGATATTTACGGAACGATGGAAATGATAATGTTCCCGAAAATCTTTGACAAGTATGCCTATACAGTGGCGGAGGGGGATATAGTCGTCATCCACGGCAGGCTCAGCATACAGGAGGAAAAGGATTCAAAGCTCATCTGCGAGGTTATAGAACCTGTAACCGAGCTCAAAAACAACGGAGGCGGAGAGAAACCGGGCAAAAACGTAAAACGGGGTCTGTACCTGAGATTTGATTCGGAAAGCAGCCGGGAAGTGAGTATTGCTGACAAATATATACGGATTTTTGACGGTTTGGTCCCTGTTATCTATTACTTTAAAGATACCGGCAGACGTCTGATAAAACCCAAGGAAGAATGGGTGGATGCCAACGACGTCCTTGTTGAAAAACTCAACGATCTGCTTGGAGACGGCAACGCCCTGTGGGTAAAGTAAATAAGGCGATGACATAAAACCCCCTGAACGGTTTTTATCCGCTCAGAGGGTTTTATACATTTACTGTTTGATTACATAAGGCTCCTGTATATAGTCTCGATATCTTCAACGCTGACATCTCTCGGGTTACCGGGACGGCAGGCGTCGTTGTAAGCATCAATGGACATTTGCGGGATATCTTCCTCTTTCGCAACGCCTTTCAGGGAGGTGACGATGCCAACGTCGGAGGCCAGCTTCGCAACCGCGTCAACAGCGGCTTTGCGGTATTCTTCCTGAGACATTCCGTCAACTCCGGCAACGCCCATGGCTCTTGCTATTTCGCGGTATTTTTCGCCTGTTGCAGGCGCATTGTATTTCATAACGGCGGGGAGCAGGGTGGCGCAGGCCTTGCCGTGAGGCATATCATAATATGCCGAAAGGGTGTGGGCCATTGAGTGATCAACACCCAGACCTACGTTTGAAAAGCCCATACCTGCAACATACTGACCTAAAGCCATGCCTTCTCTGCCGGCTTTTGTGTTGTTCACAGCATCGCGGAGAGAACGTGAGATGATCTCAATGGCTTTTAAATGGAACATATCCGAAAGCTCCCAGGCGCCAAGAGTGATGTAACCCTCAATAGCGTGGGTAAGGGCGTCCATACCTGTTGCGGCGGTCAAGGCCTTGGGCATGGAGGACATCATATCGGGATCCACGACCGCGACTACCGGGATATCGTGGCAATCGACGCAGACGAACTTCCTCTTCTTTTCAACGTCTGTAATAACGTAGTTGATGGTTACCTCCGCTGCCGTGCCGGCAGTGGTGGGCACTGCGATTATGGGCACGCAGGGGTTCTTTGTGGGAGCGACACCCTCCAATGAGCATACATCCTCAAACTCCGGGTTCCTGATTATT
>CAMOTT010000065.1 GCA_946626015.1 uncultured Clostridia bacterium
GAAACCTGCGGTTGAGCCGTCCCTTGATTCATAAAAATGGCTTGCCAGCAGGATATGAAACTGTAAAAAGCTATAAAACCGTACTCGCTATCGTTAAAGAAATGCGCTCCTCCGGGATTATTACTGATAAAGATTACAACATAATGTGCACAGTTCTTGCAAAAAAATACGGATTAAAATCGTGCAGTATATTTGCCGAAATTGACTTGATATCCTGTGAAACTAACGGTAATATCTGACCGAAAAGGAGATGATAACTATAGATAGAGTGGTTGAAAAAAAGATGCCAGATATTCCCGCACCACCGAAGGTGACTCGCGTAGCTGCATACGCCCGCGTCTCCACTGGGAAGGATACTGTCCAGTGACAGGATCAGAGAGATCCGTTCTAAAGATGATGAGGACGCACGGTTTGGGCATAAAACACCGGCGCACACTTTCTTCGGATATAAGACGCACATGGCAATGAGCGACGACCGGATCATCACGGGGATTGAGGTTACAGACGGCAGTCAGGCAGATGGGCCACAGCTGGCAAATCTGATTCAAAAGACGAAGGCTAACGGGGTTACGGTGCAGGATGTTGTCGGAGATATGGCCTATGTCAGCGATGACAATTTGGAAATGTGCGAACGGGAAAATATAACATTGTATGCAAGAACCAATTCCGCTGTATCGTCAGCCGCCAAAGCGCAGTTGGACGAAGGGTTCAGCTATAACAAAGATGCCAAAAGATTACAGTGCCCTGCCGGATGTCTGGCCACGCGAGTTGACGCAAATGAGCAGAAAAACGGAAATACATATCTGACATATGCTTTCAGCACAAAAATATGTAGGCAGTGCCCTTTTCGTGACCAATGCCGCGTTGGACAATCCAAGACGAAAACATACAGTATAACGCAAGTCAGCGAAACACATAAGGGACGGCTTGAATTTGAAGAAAGCGAACCGTTCCGCAAAAAGCTCGATATCCGGCATCGAATAGAAGAGAAAAACGGAGAGATGAAGTCAGCCCACGGACTGCGGCGAGCAGATTCCTCGGGTTTATTTGCCATGCGATTACAAGCATACTTCACAGCATATGTGGTGAATTTCAAGAGGATAGTTAATACATTACCTGCATGATTTGCAGGCTTTTTCTTTTTTTGCGCCGCTTTTTCCTCAATAGCGACTTCTCCCATCCCGTTTAGATTACCTTGATCGAAAAAAACAACCTTTTTCAGTGACCTCAATATTCAACGATACCTGCAAAAAACCTCCGGGCAGTTCACTCAGCTTCGGAGGTTGATTTATTTGGTATAAAGTTTAATTAACTGTTGATTTATCTTCGGCGGCCGCCTCCGCCCATGGAGTTCATGCCGCCCATGCCGCCGCCCATCATCTGCGTCGGGATGGAGTCTACCTGCTGACCGTTGACGATTATCGTTCCGCCGTTGTACTGCGCTGAACCGTCGCAGTCAAACGTTGAGCTGCCCGATACATTAAGTGTTCCGCCGTTTACAACGATATTGCCGTTGGAATCAACACCGTCAGTATCGCCCGAGCCCATCACAATGGTTATTTCGCCGTCGTTGATTTCAATTGTCGGGGTATATGCGGATGATTTTTTTGCGGCATTTATGCCGTCATCAGAAGCACTGATACTCTGATTGCTCCGCCGTTTATGCGGATGTATGTGCTCTCGAGGCCTTCGGCGGCAGTGATGTTCATGCTGCCCGAATCAATCTGAAGCATGGCGGTCGCATGTACAGCGTCATCGCTGACTTTTATGCTGAATGTACCGCCCGCGATGTAGATATTGCCGAGAGTGTCATCATCGCTGTTCTCTGCGTGCAGCCCGTCTTCGCCTGCAGTGAGTGTGAACGTGCCGCCTGATATTGCAAGCAGGTCGTTGGCTCTTATAGCGTGGTTTGCCGCGGATATTACATATGTGCCGGCGGTGATTGTCACTTCATCTTTGCCGACGATGCCGTGGCCGCCGGGGGATTTGATCTGCAGCGCGCCTGTGCCGTTGAGAGTGATATCGTCTTTTGAGAATATTACGGCATCAACGTTGTTGTCATCCGTCTGGGTGAATGTGCCGCTGTTTGAAAGAGTGTTCTGCGTGCCTTCGGCAAGGGTTACAAAAACTTTATCCGCCTGGATTACATAAATTGCCGCGTATGTGTCAGAATTGATGCTGACTCCGTTGAGCACAAGCTGGACTTTATCGTCTTTGCTTGCGTTTACGATGATAGAACCGTTTTCAAGAGATCCGGACAAAATATAAGTGCCTGCTCCCGTTATTGTAACGTTTGATCCTGATATGCTGACCGTATCCGCTGATGCCGAGGCACTTGTGCCGTTGAGCTTAATGCTGACGGTTTCGTCATCATATTCGCCGCTCAGGTCGCGGTCTGAAAACGCATCGGAAAAGTCGTCTGAACCGGAATCCTGAGTTGATACGTTTTTGATTGACATGCTTTCCGTTTCGTTGTCATAAACAACTGCGTCCGCAGATGTTTGGGTGCTTGTGTCGGTTGTTTTTTGTGATGTGCATCCTGCAAGAAGAATTGCCGCGCAGGTTACGGGGATGAGAATTTTCAGTAATTTTTGTTTCATGGTGATGAGCTCCTTTGCTTTAATTTACAAGTAAAGTATATCACCAGAAAAGTAAAACATCCCAGAAAAGCTGATGCGGAATTTACGAAATTCACACGAAATGTTACTGCATTCCTTCGGATTTCCGGAATCTTGCCTCAAAAAACGCGCCGTTGTCGTTTTTTACGGTGATTTTTCCGCCGCAGCTTTCGGCAACAGACTGCGCTATCGCAAGGCCGATGCCGTGAACACCACCTCTGCCTTTATACATACGTTCAAATATATGAGGCAGATCTTCCTCAGCAACACCGGGACCGTCGTCGGAAACATATATATATATTTCATTTTCCTCATTTCGGCAGCCAAGCGTAGTTTTATTTTCCGCGTAGCGCAATGCGTTTGAAAGAAGATTTCCGAGCATTCTCTGGGCGTCCTGCTCGCGGATGTTGAGCAGAACAGGTTTATCGTCAAAGTCAAAATTTACAGTGATTCCCTTGCTTTCCGCCTGGGTTCTCTGCTCTGAAACGCACAGAGAAAAGACTTCTCTAAGATCTGTCAATTCCGATGCTCCGTCCTGACTGCCTTTTCCCGCGCGTGAAAGGTAGAGAATATCCTCAACCATATTGCCCAGCTTGTCCGATTCGGTCAAAATCACTTTTGCGGCCTGCTGAGGTTCCATAATTCCGTAAACAATGCCTTCTGCGTTTCCTCTTATTGACGTAAGGGGTGTGCGCAGCTCGTGCGAAACATTCTGAAAGAATACTTCCTGCTTCTGTTTTGAATCTTTTAAATCAGATACCATGCGGTTCATCGAATCCGCCAACGCGTCAAATTCCACATCGGGAAAGCTCATTTCGCGCGGCTCAAGACTGCCTTTTCCGATATCTTCGGCAAATTCAGAAAGACTGTGCACCGGAGCGGAAAACATACGCGTAAAACGGCGGCTTAACAACACACATAACAGTATAGCGGCAAGCATTATCGGCAGCAGAACGAAATTGACCTGACGAACAAACGCCATTATTGAAGTCACGTCAACATATGTCAGCAGAGTCTGACCGTCCTGAACAGGGTCATTCGCTGCAGAGACGGCATATTTTCCGCTCCCGACAGATATTATTCTGTTTTCAGTTTTTTCTGACATATGATTGCTGAACCATTCAGAAAGCTCGTTTGCAACGGAATCGTCGCCGTGCAGATTTGATACAAGAATCCCGTTGCTGTCAAGCAATATTGCGCTCCCGCGGGTGCCTGTAATACGATCAGGATGCTCATCAAAGCGCTTTGAATCTTTGTGTAAACGTTCAGAATCTTTGCGTTCTTCTGAAGCACTCTGTGAAACTGTTGAGAGCTGCAAAGAAACACGCGAGCGGATATAACCGTAAACAGACAGGTTGAAAACAAGCGCAACGGTCAGCAGAACCGCGCACATAAGACCAATAAGCGAAACGAGCATATGTGTTTTGATATGCCGCTTTTTATTCATTGCACTTCCTCCAGTCTGAATCCGTAACCCCATACGGCGGCAATATTTACCCCGCATCCGTCAAGTTTTTGCCTGAGGCGGCGTACTGTGTCGTCAGTTGCCCGTGTTTCAACAGCGGTTTCGTAACCCCATACGGTGTTGAGCAGCTCCTCGCGTGAAACCGCTCTGTCAGCGTGCTGCATGAGATACTTGAGCACCTCGTATTCCGTAGGCGTCAGAGCCAGCGGTTTGCCGTTAAAAGCAATATGGCGTTTATCTTTGTTCAAAGTCAATGCGCCGAATACTGCTGATTCGGATTTTTCGGGAGCGTGTTTCTGACTCTCAAATTCAATGCGGCGGAATATGGCTCTTACGCGCATCAGCAGCGCCATTGCGGAAAACGGCTTTGTGATGTAATCGTCGCTGCCGAGACCCAGCCCCATGGCATAATCGTTTTCGGAATCGCGCGCAGTGAGCATTATAATCGGTACAGTGCTCTTTTCTCTTAAAGCGGCGCAGACAGTAAACCCGTCAGAGCCCGGCATCATCACGTCAAGTATCGTAAGGTCGCAGGGCACTTTCAGGAATTGTTCAAGCAGCATATCGCCCGTCGGGAAATCCTCAACGGTATAGCCGTCGCTTGAGAGAAACGTTTTGATAATCTGGCGGATATTATCGTCGTCATCCGCTATATAAATAAGTTTTTTGTTGTTTTCCATTTGCTGTACCGCCTTTGTCAGTTTGTGAATATATTTTATCAGCAGGGAAACAAAAAAGCAATATAAATCAGAGCATTAAACTGCCGCAATCCATACGAAGCATTTCGTATAAATTTCGTAAATTCTGCTTGTGTTTCACGGGGATTTTTGCCGTGCCGATCTGTTATGATAGCTTCAGCGGGCACAGGAAATCCGCAAAATATTTTAACAGGAGTGATTCAATATGAAACACAAAAGAATTCTTGCGCTGGTAATGGTTATGGCAGTATCAGCTTCCGCATTTGCCATATCAGCCTTCGCAAAAGAAACGACCGATTCATCAGCATCCGGCGAAACTGCTGTGACGCAGGAGCAAAGCAGCGAAGCTAAAGAAAAGCGCGGCAAAAAAGAAAAGGTTGAAGAACCCGAGAATGCAGTTGGCAAAGATGCGGCAAAGTCTGCGGCGCTCAAGGATGCGGGTCTTTCGGAGGACAGCGTTGAAAAACTCAAAGCGCGTGTGTCAAAGACTGACGACGGCACGGTGATTTACAAGGTGCATTTTACAGCAAATGACACCTGGTATTCTTACAAAATTGACGCTTTGAGCGGCAAAGTTCTTGATAAGTCAACGCAGACCGCCGAGGAACACGAAGCATCTAAACCGCAGGGCGGCCACGGCAAAAAGAAAAAGGTTGAAGAACCCGAGAGTGCAGTTGGCAAAGATGCGGCAAAAACTGCGGCGCTCAAAGATGCCGGCCTCGCAGAAGACGGCGTTGAAAAACTCAAAGCGCATGTGTCAAAGACTGATGACGGCACAGTGATTTACAAGGTGCATTTTACTGCAAATGACACCTGGTACTCTTACAAAATTGACGCTTTGAGCGGCAAGGTTATTGATAAATCAACACAGACCACCGAGGAACACGAAGCATCAAATCAGCAGAGCAGGAAACATAAGAGCGACGGCTCTGAAACATCATCTGACGGCACGGACAGTGCGTCATCACGCAGAAGTGGCAGGAACGGTGATACCGCGAAGACTGCAGAAAATCAAACCGCGAAATCCGCATAAATTCAAGTATTGTTATATTTTCAAATTGCCCCGGGGCGCTGAATCTGCAGCGCTTCGGGACTTTTGTTAAAACGGCCGCATCAGTTCGTCTGTCTTTACGGTTGAATAATCGACTGTAATGTGGTAGAATTATTGCAACGAAATAAGACGTTTGCCGGAGCGGATAATTATGGTTACAAAAATCACCCAAATGAATACTTTTTTGCGGTAAAAAATCAGATGTGCATAGAGAGGCGGTGCACCACATGATTAATGTTCGCTTTTTGAACCCCATCGTGTGTAATGAACCCCACTGCCAAAATGCACCCCACCCTGTCCCCGGGGTGCATTTGGTATTAAAATTACGGTCATTTCACATAGAAGAACGCTGATTTTGATACAATCGGCGTTCTTATTTTTTGCACCCCACGTCGTCGCTGACTTTGTATCGTTCGCGACGATTTTTCTTCTTAAAATCATCTCTCACTCACGCCGTAGCTCCTCCTTTCCGCAAAAAGTCACGCTTCCCTCGCCTGTTTGCTTGCAAGCGCGCTCACGACGGCTCGTTGTCGCTACCAACTTTTTGCGGGATATTGTTTCACTGCATCTCGCACACGATTACATAGAAAATCCGGATCGGCAGATCGCTCTGCTGACCCGGATTTTTGTGTTTTGTGCTGGTTTTTGGGATTTCCGCAAAAAGTAAACGTGTGAAAGATGGGGTATTCGTGTACGAGATGGGTGTCATCGTGTGCAAGATACCCCTGATTTTTGTTAAAATGTACACATAAAAATTTGGTACACTTCATATAAATAGATTTCCGGCAAAGCGCCGTTCTTAAAGCTGTCCGAAAGAAGGAGTTAAAAACGTCAGGCTTTAAGATCTATGCTCCTCACCTTATCTCTGAGTTTCAATACATATGAGGGTGAGACAGACAATTCGTCAATACCCATTCTCAGAAATGTCTCAGTCAGGGTAAGATCCGCGGCAAGTTCTCCGCAAATGCCTATCCACGCCCCATTCTTGTGGGCGTTCACCGCTGACATCTCTATCAGCCTGAGGATAGCCTCATGGTGGGTGTCGCAAAAGCTCTCAATTTTGGAATTCTGCCTGTCGCAGGCCAAAGTGTACTGGGTCAGGTCATTGGTGCCAACGCTGAAAAAGTCCACCATTGGGGCAAGTCTGTCGCTGATTACAGCCGCCGCCGGGGTCTCGATCATAATACCCATCTCGGTGTCCTCGTTATAGGCTATACCCTCCTCTTTAAGGGAAGCCTTCACTTCATCGCAGATGGCGAAGATTTTTTTCAGCTCGGACACGGAGGTTATCATTGGGAACATAATGCCCAGATTTCCGTAAACGGAGGCCCTGAACAAGGCTCTCAGCTGAGTTTTGAAGATCTCCGGTCTGGTCAGGCAAATTCTTATGGCCCTGAGACCCATAGCGGGATTTTCTTCCTTATCCAGCTTGAAATAATCCGCCTGCTTATCAGCGCCGATATCCAGAGTGCGGATGATGACCTTTTTGTTCACCATGCTTTCCAGCACCTTTTTATAGGCGTCGAACTGCTGCTCCTCCGTCGGATAGTCGTCATTTTCAAGATACAGGAACTCACTGCGGAAAAGGCCAATGCCTCCGGCATCGTTGGCAAGTACAGCTCCGATATTATCCAGTCCGCCGATATTGGCGTATATCTTTACAGAGGTACCGTCAACAGTAATGTTTTCCTTGCCCTTGAGCTCAAGGAGAAGCTGTTTCTTTTCAAGATCCCCGGCAAGTTTTTTCTTCATTTCTGCAAGGGTCTCCGGGTCGGGATCAAGTATGACCTCTCCCTTATAGCCGTCCACACAGGCCAGAACTCCGTTGCGCACTTCAGCGGCAAAGTCCTCACCTACTCCGATAACGGCGGGGATATTCATGTTCCTTGCCAGAATAGCCGTGTGTGAATTGGATGAACCATAAGCGGTAACAAAGGCCAGCACCTTTTCCTTGTCCAGCGAAACAGTCTCGCTGGGAGCTAGGTCATCAGCGAAAATTATCACCTTTTCGTCTGGGAAGCCCTCGTCTATATTTTCGTCTGAAAGACAGGCGATTATGCGATTTGAGATATCTCTCACGTCCGTCGCCCTTGCCTGCATATAGGCGTCGTCCATTGAGGCGAACATATGAGCGAAATTTTCCGCTGTTTCGTTTACTGCGTATTCCGCGTTCACGCTCTGACCGCGGATGATGTTCTCTATGGACTCGTTATAATCCTCGTCCTCTATCATCATCATGTGTATCTCAAAGATCTGGGCGTTGGTCTCCCCCACCTCTTTAAGAGCCTTTTCATAAATCGCCTGAAGCTGTTCCACCGCCTTTTCCTTGGCGGCGGAGACTCTTTCAAGCTCCGCCTCCGGGTCACTTATCTGCTTTTGAGCCACATCGTTGTCCGCTCTTTTGAATATTGATATTTTACCTATGGCATAGGCGCCGTAAACACCCTTGCCCTCAAATTTCATCATACCGGACACAGCGCCATCTCCTTTCGCATCAAAGATTTGCAGTAAGGAATTCCTCTATTGCCTTTGCCGCGGCCTCTTCGGTCTCACCCTCTACGGTAACTGTGATGGTGTCGCCGCATTTTATGCCCATACCCATGAGCATCATGAGTTTTGTGGCGTTCACGCTTTTGCCGTCCTTTTCGATGGTGACTGTGCTGCCGCACTCTTTGGCCACCTTTGCCAGCTGACCCGCGGGTCTTGCGTGTATGCCTACCGCGTCCTTGATGGTGTAATTGAACTGTTTCATAAAATCTGTCCTTTCAATATTTATTCTGATTTTTATTCGTTGACGGATGATAGGAGTTTTGCCGATTTCTTTTAATCGACAAAATTGATATCCATGGGTTTCAATTTATATACCGTGACGTTGACCTGACCTTCACAGCGGAAGCTTATACTCTCCGAGCCCGGATAAAACCTGGTGCTCATCACCTGTTCGCCGCCGTTGAGGTAAATCTCAAGGCTCGATTTGTCACAAAGAATCCGTATCTCCCGCAAATCCTGAATAATAGTCTTTCTGACATCCCTGCCGAAGGCAATTGAGTCATCCGTGAATTTAAGGGAAAATACATTTTTATCATAAGTTAGATAAAGCTTTTCGTCAAGCACAATTTTAAAGCTGTCCTGAACCCCGATCAGAATATCCGAAGGCAGCAGGATCTCAAAGGGAGCGTCCTTATCGGGATGGGTCTCATCCTCCCTGAGCTTTTCAAGCTCTCTCACCGGGTTCTGCAAAAGGCTGCCGTCCCCGTCAGCCGTGATCTCTCTGGGCACCGTAAGGCAGTGCTGCCAGCCCAGGTCAGTCGTTGGGTTTGTGTATGGTATGTCCCCGATTCCCATCCAGCCGATCATTATCAGTCTGCCGTCCGGGGCGATAAAGGTCTGGGGAGCATACCAGTCAAAGCCCTTGTCCCATTCCCGATAATCCGTGGGAACGCCATCCGTCAGCCTGAAATAGCCGGATGAGTAGACATTCTGAAACCCGTACTCACCGTGGGGTACGCCCTGGGGTGACAGGCTCAGATACTCACGCCCGTCAACATTCAGCAGATCGGGACACTCCCACATATAGCCGAAGTCCGGGATATATATCCGCCGGTCATAGCTCCAGTTTATAAGGTCATCGGAGCTGAATATCAGCGCGCAGCCCTCATCCTCAAGGGTGCGGGCGCCCTGGATCATGTACCACTTGCCATCCTGACGCCAAAGTTTTGGATCCCTCACATGGCAGGAGCAAAACGCGGGATAATCCTTGTTCCTCATCACCACGGTCTTTTCGCTCATATTGTGTCCGTCCCGGGTGGTGACGAATATGGTATTGGCCTGCCTGCCCGCTTTGATATAATCAAAATCTCCGGGTTCCTTAACGTTGCCGGTATAGAAAAGATAGAGCAGGTCTCCGTCCTGTATGGCGCTGCCGGAATAAACTCCGGTAGCGTCGTCAGGTGAATCCGGGTACAGTACCGTGCCGGTAAAACGCCAGGAAAGCAGATCCGGGCTCTCATAATGCCCCCAGCACTTTTTACCCTTTCCCTGCGCCGAATCCGGGGCATACTGGACGGCGGCCTTGTAATCCGCGTCGGCCAGGATGGAGGTCAGCTGCAGCCGGTGGCAGG
>CAMOTT010000066.1 GCA_946626015.1 uncultured Clostridia bacterium
TCACAAAATCATGGTGGAGACCGGCGCCAGAGATAACTTTTCAATCAGGCCGGCCGGGTATTTTTCAAAAATCCTCAACGCCTACGGCGAAGACGCCAGGATCTACATGGCCTACCATGAGGGCAAGGCCATTGCCGGGACTTTGGCCATCCATTGCGGAGACAAGGTTTGGTACTTATACGGCGCCTCCTCCAACGCGCACAGGAACCTGATGCCCAACTATCTGCTCCAGTGGGAGATGATCCGCTGGGCCATTGAGCTCAAGTGTTCGATCTACGATTTCAGGGGCATATCAGGCGATCTGGACGAGAACAATCCTCTTTACGGCCTTTACCGCTTCAAAAAGGGGTTCAACCCGGAGATTACGGAATTTATCGGCGATTTCTTTATAATATTGAAACCCTTTATCTACCGCGGAGTCAATTACGCGCAAAAGCTCTTAAAAAAGCGAAAGGGCCACTGAGATGAAATATGTAGTTGAAAAAGATAAGATCCTGTCAAACCTCAAGGTTCTTGAGGAGCATTGCGGATCCTCTAAGATAATCGCCGTCATCAAGGCGGACGGTTACGGACTGGGGCTTTGCAATATGGCCTCCATACTTCGGGAAGGCGGCAGCGATTTCTTTGGCGTTGCCCGGCTTGAGGAGGCCGTTGCCCTGCGTGACGCTGGCTTTGAAAACGATATCCTTTTACTGAGCCCCGCCACCTGCGAAGCGTCGGCCGAACTCGTTTGTGAAAAGAATATAATCTCCACCGTGGATAATGCGGAAACGGCAAGGCTCCTAAGTCTGGCCGCGCAAAAAACGCAGCGGAAAGCCCGCGCCCATTTCATCGTTGATACCGGATTCGGCAGATACGGCTTTTCCTCGGAAGAAGCTGAAAACATCATCAGTATCTGCGGTGAAAACCCGGATATTGACTTCGAGGGGATATATACCCATTTCTTCAATCCTTTTTCAAAGGACTCCTCTTCCGTGGACGCTCAGGTGCGGAAATTCAATTCCGTTGTAATGCAGCTTGAGTCCGCAGGCATAACCGGTTTGATGAAGCACGTGTGCTCCTCATCCGCGGCGGTGAAATACCCCCAATACCATTTTGACGCGGTTCGCATAGGCTCCGCCCTGCTGGGAAGGATCCTTGACAAGCGCGGTCTGGCGCTCAAAGAGGTCGGCTGCCTTGAGTCTGAAATACTGTCAATAAAAGAACTGCCCGCCGGGCACAACCTGGGCTACGGTCAGGTCTATATTACCAAAAGAAAAACTCTCTGCGCCGTTATCCCCGCAGGCATAACAGACGGCGTGGGCATTGAAAAAGCCGACGTTTCATTCGGCTTTAAGCAGAAGGTTTTTGCGGTGCTTAAAAAAGTGAAACGCTTTAACGTCCCGGAAAACATCAACGTAGAGATCAACGGCAAGCGTTACCCTGTTATAGGTCGTGTTGGCCTGACGGATATGTTTGCGGACATCACAGGCAGCGCAGATATAAAGATCGGAGATACAGTAAGAATACCCGTAAACCCGATTTTGCTTGATTCCTCTGTTGAGAAAGAGATAGTTTAACCGTTTTATTAAGACGAAAGCCCCTGCTGTTTATCCAAACTGACCGGGTTCGGATAAACAGCAGGGGCTTAATTATATTTTTAAGTTATTTCGTCAAGCAGCGGATCGTTCTCTTCGATCTTCTTAACAAAGCGAGCCGGATTGCCGACGTAAACCCCATTCGGCTCAAGATCCACTGTTACCACCGGCTTGGCCGGTGGATGTTTATTATCTGTCAATATTATCCTTTGTATTTCTTTTTGTATTCCAGGCAAAGCATGGTAATATCGTCAAACTGCGGAGCGTCGCCCACAAAGCGGTCTATATCCTCCTTGATGAATTCAAGCGTCTCTTGCGGAGTTGCGTCTGCACAGCGGTTCAGTGCTTCATTAAGGCGCTCCATACCATAAAGCTGATTGTCCTTATCGGTTGCCTCTGTAACACCGTCAGTGTACTGGAACAGACGATCACCCTCTTCCATATGGAACACACCACTCTTATAACGCATACCCTCCATACCTGCCAGAACGAAGCCCGGACGGATCTTCTCAGGCGTATAACCTGTTGCAGCACGGTAAATGAAGGGCATTTCATGCCCGGCGTTCACATAGGCCAGCTCCCCTGTTTCCAGATCGAGAACACCTTCAAACGCCGTAATAAACAGCCCTTCGCTGTTGGCCTCGCACAGCAGATCGTTCACTTCATTGAACACATCGCTCAGGTTTTTGTTGAGCTGGGTGTGGTCTTTGATGAGCGTTTTGCCGATGACCATGACCAGCGCCGCCGGAACGCCCTTGCCCGAAACGTCCGCCATAACGATAGCAAGATGCTTATCGTCTACCATAAAGAAATCATAGAAATCTCCGCCTACTTCTTTTGCGGGAGTCATTGTGGCGTAGATGTCAAATTCTTCCCGGTCAGGGAAGGCCGGGAAAATGCAGGGCAGCATGGATGCCTGGATATTTTTGGCAACATCCAGCTCCGCGCCTATACGCTCTTTCTCTGCGGTAACCGCCGTCAGGTTGTTTATGTAATCCTTCAAGCTCAAGGTCATTCGTTCAAAGCTTTCGCTGAGCAGCTGCACCTCATCGTTGGTCTGGATCTCGGAATGGTATTCAAGGTTGCCGTTACCGACTTTTTTGATCTGTTCGGTCATATGTTCAAGGGGATACGACAATTTTGCGCTGTTGCGGTTCACGCGGTTAAGGATAAACACAAACAGGAATATGCCGAAAACCAAAATGGTGGCGCCAACGTACCAGCTCATCCGGAAGTTCCTTACCGCCGGAGCAATGATATCCTCCTTGGGCAAAATCACAGTCAGCTTCCAGCCGGTCGCCTGCACTGTGTCAAAGGAAATATAAACCTCTTCGCCCCTGATCCTGCTTTCGATCACACCATCAGCTTTTTCCGTAAGGCTGCGCACAGCCGCATCGCCGCCAAGCAGATCGGCCGACGTTACGCTTTGCGCATCTTTTTCGTTGACATCGGCGCAGATCCATTTGCCATCGTTAGAGAAAAGAAGACCGTAACCGTCCTTCACGCCGGTTTGAAAGTCAAGAATATCGCTGCGGATGTTCTCAATGTTTATATCGGCTCCGATAACGCCGTGAATGGCGCCGTTCACCGAGAAGGGCACGGAGATCGTAACCATAAGTCCGCGGTTAAAGGTATCGTTATATGTATCGGAAATAAATGTTTTGCCCGTTTGCAGAGCTTTTTTGTACCAGTCTGCGTCGGCTGTTTCGGGATTATAAGCCCCGAGATTCTGCTTGACCAGCACGTTCTCATCATAACCGATATTCACATGGGAAAGGGTCGCAACATAGAGACTGACAACTGTGGGGCATTTTTTCATAAGTGTTTCAAAGCACGGTTCCAAAGATGAGAGCATATCGGCCTCCCCGGTAATGGAGGGGTTCTTTTCCTCACCTTTTTCAAAGGGGAGCCAATGCAGCTGGTTGCCGGTCACATCTGAGGAAAAATCATCCGGGGTTTTCATCTTTCGCGGCACGAAAAGACTGCTGTTTGCGTAAAGATACTCCGTATATCCGGCCGCCTGCTCGATGCAGTTGATTATCCCGTTCATCTCCTCGCTGACGGTTTCCGCTTTGCCGTCGGTGAAAACGGAGGCGGAATTGACCGCCTGATCGATCAACTGTTCCTCGCTTCGTCTACCCATTACCACCATGCCGATCTCACTGAGGATCAAAGTCGGTATCAGGGTGAACAAAAACACGAATAACAAGGCTTTTTGAAGTTTTTTACGGATACTTGTAGGATTGTTCTTAGTTTTCATTTTCCTTTATCTCCCATTCATTGTTTGCCAGTTCCAGCCGGATTATCTCCATGGCGTCTTTTGTGTTCCACATCAGGATGTGCGGAGTTTTCCAAACAGAATAGCTTTCAAGATCCACCTTTTTTTGTCTGGTTCTGCCTAACTCCACGCCGCCGCACCTGAGCAGAAAACTGTATGAGGCGTTGTTCAGCAGACCGCTTTCAAAGATTTGACCCTGAGTTTGGTATTTGTCAATGGTGTACACCTCGCCAACAGTCAGCGCCGTCCCGTTTTTAACGTATTCGTTCATCATGGCGTAGAACAGCACGACAGGCATCTCCCTCGGGGTATCCGCTCCCAAAGAAATTATCTCTTTGGCATAACCGCAAGAGCCCTTTGCCCTCGCCCGGGCCATACGCTCGGCAGCCTCACGCTGCTCCGGCAAAGGCACAAGATCCGCAAAGGTATCAGCCTTCGCCGTTCCGAACCAGAGCAAGCCGCAGACCGTACCGTTGTACTCTCCGGTCAGGACTTTTTCATCCTTGTCCCTCAATATCCGCCGGAGATCCTCAACACTGCTGATCTCGAACATGCCCCCGCGCTTGGCAAAGCTGCCGTCCTTAGCGTTGAGCACCTTGTGGCACTGCTCCGCCCGGATCTGCACGGCGCTGTACAGCTCAGCGAGCCGTTCCGCATCGGAGGCAACAGCCCAACGAACCGAAATCTGTTGTGTTCCGCAAGAAAAAAGAAACATTGAAATTAACCTCAGTTTAAATAATCACAGTCAAGTTGTTTATACCGAAGGTAGTGCGGTAATCCACCACTTCGCAGGTATCGGTGACCAGTTTCATGCCGAGCATATCGGCCAATGCCAGCATTGAGTCAATATCCTGAGTATCGCTTTTCTTCTCTTCATAATAAGCGATGGGGTTGAACTTTTTGCCGTCATAACGCAGACGCATTACCAGCACATCGGGATTTATCAGCACCCGCATGCTGACAACGTGCCGCTTTGATTCGCAGGTGGAATAGCTCATGGCAAGATGTATCATTTCGTCCATCGAAAGCGTTATAAGCATCTGCTGCTTCGGCGGCAAGTCGTTCTGCTCGCAAAACGCCTCCAACTGCCGCAGAGCTTCCGCAACGTCCTCCTCTGTATCCGACATACAGATCGCAATGGACGCCCCGCTTTTTTCGTACTTTGTGTCTATCAGAAGTACAGGCGACAGATCGGGATTTTTGCGGCGTGCCAGCCGGTGCAGCAGCGCAGCCGTCAGCATCGTTGCCGCTTCGCAGGCGGCGAAAGAAAGCCAAAGACCTGTTTCGTCAAAGCCTTTCATCATCAAAAAAGCGCACCCCACAGACCAGACAAGGCTGTGGAACAATGTAAGGAGATTTGCCAAAGCCGTATGTGAATTTGCAAGGTGAAGATAGATAAGCACATTGACGACCAGCGCCAACGGCAATGATAATACGAACAGCCTGAGGGCTTTTACAACCCCGTCAGAGCCTTCCACAATGCCGAACAGGCGCGCGGCCTGGGGAGCAAAAATGAACAGGGCTCCGGCAATAACGACCAGCAGGAGCATACTGCCCCGGATAGCTGCGCGCACCACACGGCGCATACTGACGGTATCACGCTCCGCGGAAAAAACGCTGATCAACGGCACAAGCGCGCCGGCGCAGCCCACAGTTACGGACTGGGAAAAAGAATTTACCGAATTGACAACCGAGAGGGTCGACAGGGCAGCCGATCCGATCATAGCCACGATCAAACGGTTGAGCATATAGCTTTTGACCAGGATAGAGGCGTTCTCCGTGGCGCCGGGACTGCCGACCTTGAGGATCTGAGCGCAGGTCGAGCATAATTCTTTACCGCTTATTTTCACAAAGCCCAGCGTTGAGCTCTTTTTGGCAATATAGAAAACGCCAAACAGCGCCGCTCCGGCGCAACCTGCGATATTTGCAACCGAAATTCCGGCAACGTCAAATTTTATCAGGGCAAAATCCAGCAGTACGGTCACGGCGACCATAATAACAAAGGTGAGGGTCGTTGCAACAGGTTTATCGTCCATCCTCAGCATATTGAACGCCAGATAAATACCGGCAATGAATACGCCGCCCAGCACCATTATACGCGCATAGGCCTCCACATCCGCCTGCAGGTCCGCAGGCGTGCCCAGAAGGGATATGAGCCGAGGTAAAATCAGCATAAACACCAGAGAAAAGACAGCGCAAAGCGCAATGGTCAGCAAATATGTTGCCGTATAGACCTTGCGGCAGCCTTCCGTGTCGTTTCGTCCGATCCTTTTGGCGCAAAGCGCACTGCCGCCGATACCGGCCAAATTGCCCACAGTGGCAAAAACGTAATAGAGGGGCAGCACAAGGCTCACAACCGCCAGCTTCTGCTCCCCCAGCGAGTTGCCTATGACAATATTGCCCACGATCGATCCCGTACAGCTGAAAATAATTGCAAAAACAGAGCTTAAATAGTACCTTTTGAAAATATCAAAAAGCATACCCTCATCACTGTTTTTGATAACTGTTCGTTTCTTCATACTTAATTAAATCGCCCGCCCTTGCCAGGATCGGTGACCTCAAACCCCTCAGATAGTTTTTCAATTTACTTATTATAACAGATTTATACAAATTAAGCAACATATACAATATCGATAATCCGGCAGCCGCTGTAAAGTCGTAAATTATAGGTAACACTTTCTCAAAAAATAAGATGTTTGGTTTCCGCTGACGTCGATACTGTCGTTCAACTTTGCCATTATGCCGAGGCGCTGCAATATGTATTCCGGTATATTTGATGCCCGGCTTCTCAAGCTCTGCTTCAAACAGTGTCGGCGTAGGCGTGCTGCTGATCAAAGAGCTTGTCCATTCTGTTCCGTTATCTGTCTGTATCAATTCAATCTTGAACTGAAAGAAATTCACGACCTTGCGAATAAGATCCTGAAAATCGTCTGTGTGCATTGTACATTTCCCGGTTCTATATATTCAAATAACAGTAAATATATTTTGAGCCGCAGGATAGACTCCCGCGGCTCTTTTACAGTCTTTTTTATGATCGAAATATCCGGTCAACAACCGCAGCCGTTTGTCGGAACTTATCTTCTGTTACAGCAGCCGGAGCAACCGCAACCGTTGTTGTTATTGCCGGAGAGCAGAAGCAGAAGAATTATAAGCAGGCTGTTATTGCAAATGCAGTCCATGATATTTCCTCCTTTCGGCGAAACGCTGATAAACAAATTTTAATTATTCACATCAACCGTTGCAGCCGCAACCGCAGCCGCAATCAGAGCCGCGACCGCAAAGGCTGTCGCCGCAGCAGAGTAAGAGTAAGAGAATTATAATGAAATTATTGTTGCATCCGCACATGGTATAACCTCCTTTCGTACTTACATTCACATAATATGAGATTTCCCCCGGCAAGTTACAGTTTTCTGAATAGCAGGCCGAAAATAAGCATAGAATAAATCCGTGACAAGCAGTGAGGTGGAGCATTATGTATAAAGGAAAAGCGGATGATATAGAGCTGGCGGGGGAGCTGTACCCGTTTGAGTCAAGATATAAACAAAGGTCAAATTCCCACAGGCAAAGGGCGTCAAGGTCAAAGAAAGGTCAAAAACCCGAAGATGAGAAAAAACGAGTAAATTCAAGAAAAAATCAGAAAAAATGAGATAACGGCGTGTATCTTAAATTTAATGCCGCAAAAACAATTGGATTTGACCTTTACTGACCATTGACAGAAAAGTTAAAGATGATATAATAGTGATTGCAAGGTCAAAGAAAGTCAAAGTCAAAACAATTCCACGAAGGGAATGATAAAAGCATGAACCTCAGTAACAGTATAGCCAAAATAATATTGGAGATGCTTGACCGTGACGGCTACACGGAGATCCAGCGCAACGAGCTTGCGCAAAGCCTCGGCTGTGTTCCGAGCCAGATAAATTATGTTATATCCTCCAGATTTACTCCGGAGCAGGGATACATAGTCGAGAGCAGAAGAGGCGGCGGCGGATACATACGCATAAGCAGGGTAAACCTTGATAAGGGCGCCATGCTCATGCACGTTGTCAACACCATAGGTGACAGCATAGACGAGGGTACCTGCCGGGCGCACATACTGAACCTTGCGTATCAAAAGCTGATAGACGAGGTCACGGCAAAGCTTATGCTGGCGGTGCTCACCGACAGCTGCCTTAAAGCGCTCCCCCCCAATCAGCGGGACCCCATGAGAGCGGTGCTCTTCAAACAAATGTTGATAACATCCACAAGATAATAAAGAAGGACAGGTGATATTTATGTTATGTCAGAATTGCGGAAAGAGAGACGCTACAACTCATATCAAGCGTATCGTAAACGGCGAGACCACGGAGAGCCATCTCTGCTCGGAATGTGCTAATCAGCTGGGTTACGACAATATGTTCTCAGGCTTCAACTTTAATCTGGGAGATTTCTTCGGTGGTTTCCTTGGAGACGGTTTCGGCAGCGGAGGAGCGCTGACCGCTGTAAAAAGGTGCGGCAAGTGCGGCAGCTCGTTCAACGATATCGTCAAAGAGGGCAAGCTGGGCTGCGCGGATTGCTACAGGACGTTTTTTGACAGGCTTCAGCCCATTCTTCAGCGCATACACGGCAAGGTCATCTATAACGGCAAATCGGCCACAGCTCCCAAGGACAAGGTAAAGCCCAAGGATGAACAGGCGGAGAAAAAGGCAAAAATAGCCGCCCTGAAATCACTGATAGCGGAGGCCGTCAAAAAGGAAGATTACGAACAGGCGGCAAAGCTCAGGGATGAGATAAAGGCACTGGAAAGCGAGGCGCAGGGTAATGAATAAATGGTATATTGAAAAAGGCGACCTGGGCGACGTGGTGCTGAGCACCAGGATAAGGCTCGCAAGGAACATAGACGAATTCCCTTTCCCGGCTCATCTTGACGCAAAGGGCAAGGAGAAAGTCAATGAGCTGGTGAAAAACGTGCTCATCGGTGAGGAAAATCCCTTTGACCTGATGGCGGTAAAGCTTGAGGATCTCAGCTCGGTACAGGCTGTTTCACTGGCTGAAAAGCACCTTATCAGCCCCGAATTCACAAGCCCGGCTCAGGGCAGGATGCTGCTTATCTCAAAGGATGAGAGTATAAGCATAATGCTCTGCGAGGAGGATCATATCAGGCTGCAGGTCATGAAGGCCGGTCTTGCCCCCCTTGAGGCGTACGAGCTTGCGGATAAAATAGATTCATTCATCGACAGCAAGATCAACTATGCCTTTGACGAACGCCTCGGCTACCTTACACAGTGTCCCACAAATCTCGGCACGGCAATGAGGGCTTCCGTTATGCTTCATCTGCCGGCGCTCACAAAAACCGGCAAGCTTTCACAGCTCTCCGCCACGGTTTCAAAGCTGGGGCTGACGATCAGAGGAGCCTACGGAGAGGGCTCGGGCTCCAGAGGAGACATATATCAGCTGAGCAATCAGATAACCCTCGGCATCACCGAAAAGGCAGCCATTGACAACCTGAGAGCCATAACCCTGCAGATAGTTTCACAGGAACGTCAGCTTGCGGCGGAGCTTGTTAAAAACCCGGAGTTTGCGGACAAGATATACAGGGCATACGGAGTGCTGAGCAACGCCAGACTTTTGAACAGCGACGAATTCTTTGAGCTTATTTCCCTCATAAGGATGGGGGCTGCCCATGAGCTTATCAACATCGACATTGAAAAAATAAACGAACTCATAGTCAATATGCAGCCGGCTACTATAAGCGCCTTCCGGGGAGATACCCTTGACGCGAGACAAAGGGACGTCCTGAGGGCGGAGCTGGTAAGAGAGGCAATAAAGCCACAGTGATTTTTGATTGAAAAAATTTTAAAAAAAGAAGGGAGAGATCACTATGTATGAGTTTACCGGTTTTACGGAGAAGGCCAACGCGGCTCTGAATTACGCCATTGACAGCGCGGAGAATATGGGGCACGGTTACGTTGGCAGCGAGCATTTTCTGATAGGATTGCTTAAAGAAGAGGGGGGGATAGCTTACACCGCGCTGACGGCAAAGGGCCTGTCGGCGGAAAAGGTGGAAGACGCGCTGAAAACCACTGTCGGTATCGGCATCCCCACGGTCTTGACA
>CAMOTT010000067.1 GCA_946626015.1 uncultured Clostridia bacterium
GTACGAAGGAGCTTGTGGACGGCTGGCTCAAGGAGGATAACGGGTTTGAGATAAGGTACCTGTATCAGGAAAATCAGGGTATGCACGGCGCCCATAACCTTGCCTACGCAAACATAGACACAGAGATAAATACCTGCATTGACTCCGATGACTATATGACGGACGACGCGGTGGAAAGCATCCTGAACTTTTGGAACTCCTGTGAAAAGGATGAGGATATAAGCGGCTTTATGGCTCTGGACGCCTATGAGGACGGAAAGGTCATCGGGACGCTGCTGCCGGAATCCGTTGGCAAAACCACCTCATATGAGCTGTACAACAAGCTGGGCGTAAAGGGCGACAAAAAGTTTATACTTCGCTCCGAGCTTACAAGAAAAGATCCCTACCCCATATTTGAGGGGGAGCGGTTCGTGGACCTGGCAACAAAATATTCGCAGCTGGATGAAAAATACAAGATCTACTGCTACAACAAAGTAGTGTGTATCGTTGAGTATATGGACGACGGTTCTTCACGCAACATTTTCAAGCAGTACGTAAGAAATCCCAAGGGCTTTGCCTACACGCGCAGGCTCTGGATGGGCATGGATCATATGTCTGCTGCCTTCAGGTTCAGGCAGGCTGTGCATTACGTTTCCAGCTGTATGATGGCCCGGGATAAAGCCTGGCTCAAAAATTCTCCGGCAAAGCTTATGACCGTGCTGGCCGTTCCCTTCGGCGTGGTCTTGAACAGATATATCATTCATAAGGCAAAATAAAAATTCGGCTTAAAGCTATTTGAACAATGGGGTGATCATTTTTGTCCTCATACGCATACATGAACATCATTGCTGTGGCAATGTTCATTGTCGCCTATATTGCCAGCAGAACACCCAGCCAAAAAATCAATCCGTTGGGAGACAAGGTTCCAAATATGATGGGCTTCGTTATACCTGCCGTGGTCTTCTCCGTTTTCTCGGGGCTTAGAAACCGTGCGGGCGATACGCAGGCTTATCTTATCAAGCTTGAAGAAATGCTGCAATCAGGCGACAGACCCGGTTTGGGCTTCGGAAAAAATAAAAACTTCCAGTTCATCATGTGGTGGACAAACGACCTGGGTAATAAAACCGGTTTTTTTAAAGATGACTACCAGATGTTCATCTTAATTACGGCTTTGGCGTCTTTGATACCCGTTATATATATACTTTATAAATACTCCGCGTCATACGAGCTGGCCATTGCCCTGTTTGTTTACGAGGGATATTTCGCTGCGTCGCTTAACGGCATCAGGCAATATGTCGCGGCGGGAATAATGGTTCTTGCCACAAAGTATCTGCTGTCCGAAAAAAAGAACGCGTTTTTCTATTATCTGCCGTTTATTTTGATATCTTATACTATCCACTCCAGCGTTATAATACTGGTGCCTATATTTTTCCTGATACGGCGTAAATCCTTTACCGCCATGTTCTACGTCATAACAGTTGCTTCTATCGTGATTACAATAACCTTCGACTCGTTCCTGAGCACCTTCTTCGACACCATTGAAAACACATCCTATTCCGGCTACGCCACCACCGGCTGGTTCACAAGCGGTGAAGAGGGCGGCGCCAGCGTGTTCCGCGCGCTGGTTGCGGCGGTGCCTTTGGTGCTTTCGTATTTCAGGCTGGATTTTATCAGGGAGCGTTTGGGCAAAAAAGGCGATATGCTTATAAACCTTTGTCTGTTCAGAACGGTGTTCCAGATAGTTGCCGTTTACAACTGGATCTTCGCCCGATTGACTATCTATCTGGACGTCTATTATATCATTTTGTTGATATGGCTGCTTAAATACGCTTATGCGGAATATGACCGGAAGGTGGTTTACGGTTTAGCTACGTTCTTGTTCTATATCTATTTCAATAATATGAGATACATGATAGACGCTTACAGTAGTAAATATATCGGTTAAGGCGCGGTTAAGACCTACATTATCGAAGGAGGGGATACAGTTGATACCGAAAAAGATCCATTATTGCTGGTTTGGAGGCAAGGAAAAGCCGGAACTTGTAAAGAAGTGCATAGCGAGCTGGAAAAAGCATTTGCCGGATTATGAGCTTGTTGAATGGAATGAGGATAATTTTGACATCAACTGCAACACCTTTGTAAGTCAGGCGTATGAGAACAGGAACTTTGCCTTTGTCAGCGACTATGTGCGGGCAAAAAAGCTGTTTGAATACGGCGGGATATACCTTGACACGGACGTTGAGGTGCTCAAAAGCTTTGACAGGTTCCTTGAGGACGAATGCTTTGTGGGCTTTGAGGAAAAACAGTTTGTGGGCACCTGCGTGATAGGCGCGGTCCCCGGGACGGATATCCTCAGATCATATACCGAGCATTACGAAAGCATACCGTTTATTCAGCCCGACGGCTCAAAATACAAGGATACAAACGTTGTGCTGCTCACAGGGCTCTTGGAGAAATACGGCCTTGTGAGGAACGACGAAAAGCAGACCGTTCACGGCGTTACCGTCTACCCCAGGACCTTTTTCAGCCCTTATGATTACATCAACGGCATAAACTACATTACCGATGACAGTTATGCGATACATCACTTCGCCCAGCTCTGGCTGCCGGCAGGGGAGCGCATCAGAACAGCGCTCAAAAGAAAAGTCATCAAAATAATCGGCGGCAATGCCTGGGCAAAGTTGAGGGGCAGATAATGAAGAAGCAGATTTTGATCGTACTGAACAGCCTTGAGATCGGCGGCATTGAACGCAGCCTTGTGGGGCTGGTCAACGGTTTGGATTACGATAAATATGACGTGGATATTTTTTTGCAGTCCCGTAAAGGGGAATTTCTTGACCAGCTGACGGATAAGTGTACTGTCCTGGAGGAAAAGCCCCGCTGCGCCACCCTGCTCAAACCGGTCAAAGACGTTGTAAAATCAGGGCATTTTATGCTTGCCGGTGCAAGGATAGCCGCAAAATATCAAACTCAGCTTAAATACAGGGATTGTAAAGCTGAAGATCTTGACAAAATATCCTATGCCCACTACCAAAGGCTTTGGGATTACTCCGTCAGACTTTTACCGAAGATCAAAAAGAAATATGACGTCGCACTGAGCTTTGCCTGGCCGCATCACTATGTCGCCTTCAACGTCAGGGCGGACAAAAAGCTGGCATGGATACACACGGACTACACAAAGACCATTATCGAGCGGAACAGGGACGCGAAGGTGTGGAATGTGTTCGACAATATAATCGCGGTGTCCGACGAATGCGGCTCCGCTTTCAAGCAGGTCTATCCGTCTCTTTCCGGCAAAGTGGTCACGGTGGAGAATATCCTTTCCCCGGAGTTTGTGCGAAAGAGCGCGGAGGAGTTCCCGGTGCCGGAGATGCAGTGCGGGGAGACGGTTCTGCTCACCGTGGGCAGGTACTGCTACGCAAAGGCCTTTGACGTGGCGGCGGAGATCTGCGGCGAGCTTGTGAACAGGGGCAAAAAGATCAAATGGTTTGCCCTGGGCTACGGCGGGGGAGAAGAGGCGGTGAAAGCTCAGGTCGAAAAGGCCGGGCTTCAGGATAATTTCATTTTCCTCGGCAAGCAGAAAAACCCTTACCCCTACATAAAGGCCTGCGACATTTATGTGCAGCCTTCAAGGTACGAGGGCAAAGCGGTTTCCGTCCGGGAGGCGCAGATCCTCTGCAGACCTGTTGTGATAACGAATTTCACCACTGCCGCAAGTCAGGTCAGGGATGGCTTTGACGCGGTTATTGCTCCAATGGATGTAAAAAGTGTTGCTGACGCCATACAGCGGCTGATCGATTTCCCTGAGGAGGCCGAAAGGCTTGTCCGCAACACGTCCGGATCTGACTACGGAAACCTGGATCAGATCGAACTCCTTTGCAGCCTGTTCTGAACAGCATACATAATTCTTTATCGGGATGGATGATATGAGCGTCAGGGTATCGGTCATAGTACCTGTATATAACGTTGAAAAATATCTCAGAGAGTGTTTCGACTCATTGGCGGCGGCGGTCAATTTCAATGAAATGGAGGTCATCGCCGTTGATGACGGCTCTGTTGACGGTTCGGCGGCCATATGTGACGAGTATGCCGCAAGGTATCAGAATTTCAAGGTGATCCACCAGCAAAACGAGGGAGTGAGCGCCGCGCGCAACGCAGGTCTTGCAGTTGCCTCCGGCGAATTTATAGGCTTTTCGGACGGGGATGATTACGTCCACCCGGAGATATACAAGGCTATGCTGGACTCGGCGGACAAATGCGGCGCCGATATGGCTGTTTGCTGTTACGAAAAAGAATTCCAGGGGCAGGTCATTGTTTACCATATGGATTTCGGCGGCAAAGGTTCTTACCGCGGAGATGAAATAGTTGACAATATAGTTTACAGGACAATGGAGAGCCACTACTTCAACAATGTGGTAAATAAGATATTTTCCTCTAAAATAATAAAAGATAATAATATAGTTTTCCCCTGCGGCAAAAAGTACGGGGAGGACAGGGATTTTGTTATAAGATTTTTGTCCTTTGCCGGGTGCGTGTCGTTTTCGGATTACGTAGGTTATTTCTACCGCGAGGTGAACAGCGGCGCGACCAACAAAGCGAGGAACAACTACGTGGACACCCTGCTGGCGCAGTATCACGCTGATCTCCAATCGTTTTCCGAGTTCGGCATAGACAGATCGGTCATCGAGGAAAAGTGCGGAGTGGCTCTTGTCAAAAACTATATTTCCGTCTTTTGGATAATCGACCAGAGAACCGGGGGCAGAGAAAAACTCGAGCTTTTCAGATCCGTTATGGAGAACGCCGAAATGACTGAGCTTTTCCTGCAGTGGTATGATAAAACTTTTGAGTCGGAGTTCAAGTATAACAGGAATATAATGAAGGCGGTCAGGAACAAAAATGTCTTTATGGTAAATCGGAGTATCCGGATCCAAAAGCTTTCGGAGCGTTTCAAAATAGCCGCAAGCAGGTTGGTGGGGCGCTTCAAAAAAACAGGTGATTTTTAATGAAAAAGAAGCTATTGTTTGTGATCTATGACCTTGGCAGCGGCGGAGCGGAGAAAAGTCTTGTCTCCCTGCTATCGCTTATTGATTACGATAAATACGAGGTGGATCTGTTCCTTTTCCGCAAGGAGGGGATGTTCCTCTCTCAGATCCCGGATAAGGTGAACGCCGTGCTCTGCAATCCGGATTTCAGCTTTTTTGACGGGCCTTATATAGG
Organism: uncultured Clostridia bacterium; assembly: GCA_946626015.1. GTDB lineage: Bacteria > Bacillota > Clostridia > Oscillospirales > Acutalibacteraceae > JAAZFZ01. The sequence continues at coordinate 5,197 of CAMOTT010000067.1, forward strand.
CGCTGTCAGGCATTTTCTGCTTAAGGGCAGGTTCGACATACTTCTGGCGAGAAAAAAATACGCGGACGAGTTCAGAAAAAAATCCGGACATGATCCGCTGAATACCTGGCGCTATATGTCAAAATGCTTCAGCCGGCTGAAAAAAGAATACGATGTGTCAATAGGTTATCTTGAGGGGATATCAAACTACTTTGCCGCAGATAAAGTCAAAGCAAAAAAATATATTGCCTATGAGCATACCGATTATTCCATAAACAATTTCTTGAGAAAAGCGGATACGGAATATTTCCCGAAGTTTGATAAGATCGTCACCGTGTCCGAAAACTGCCTCAAGGCTCTGTCGGACAATTATCCGGAATATAAGGATAAATTCGCCGTAGTTGAGAATATTTCATCAAAGAAAAATATTGTGGCGATGGCCGAAAACGAGACGGTGGATCTGAAAAAGGATTGCAAGCTTGCCCTTTTGACCATCGGCAGGTTTTATCATCAAAAGGCCCTTGACGTGGCGGTGGATACCTGCGCTGAGCTGAAAAACAGGGGCGTTGATTTCAAATGGTACCACATCGGCAACGGCGGTCCGCTCAAGGCGGAGATCGAGCAGAGATGCAAAGACAAGCAGGTGAGCGACAGGTTCATAATGCTGGGGGAGAAGAGCAATCCTTACCCTTACATAAAGGCCTGCGATATTTACGTTCAGCCCTCCAGATTTGAGGGCAAGAGCATTGCCATTGACGAGGCCATGCTTTTGGAGAAGCCCATACTGGTTTCAAATTTCCCCACGGCAAAGGATCAGATAACGGACGGAGTCACGGGCATCATAACCGACCTTGACCCTGAGTCCCTTGCCGACAGGATAATCGAAATGTCCGAGGACAGCGCCCTTTGCGCCCGTCTTTCCGGCAACCTTAAAGACCACAAAGGCAACGAAGAAGAGATCGAAAAATTTTACGATATAATAAACGGGTAGGAGTTGTAGCAATGTTACCTTTTTTGATTGTTCTGCTGGTGATAACGGCAGCGTTTATAACTGTTTTTATGTTTGACCTCATCCCCGCCGCTTCAACGTTCCTCGGGCGCATACATATGGGCAGATGGGAGGACGATGTCGACTGGTATACGAGCATTTATTCGGTGGTGCTCAAGTGGATAGCAAGGACGCCTGCCGTCCCGGCCACAGACAGCACAAGGCTTACGATAATAGACAGGATAAAGGGCGAGTACAAAAGGCAGTCTCTGCAGAGCTGGCAGGAGGCGTCGCTTATCCTGGCGGTTGACTGCAACGCGGAGTATGACATAATCAACGATTTTATTTGCGGCAAAATTGACCCGGAGACGGGGGAATGGCTGCAAAAACCCGAAAGCATAGACAGCGCGATGCTGGCTTTTGCTATAATGAAGTCGGCGGATACCCAGAGGATCAACATTGACCCGGCCATGGAATACTGCTATGACCTGATAAAGAGCTTTGTTACCGAAGACGGTACGGCCTGCTATTCCAAGGCGCTGCCGGAGGTCAGATTTGTGGACACGGTGGGTATGATCTGCCCCTTCCTGTTCGAATACGGCAAAAGGTACGGCAACAAGGAGGCCACAAAGCTCGCTTACAGGCAGATGGGCGAATATCTCAACAAGGGCCTTCACCCGGAGCTGAATATTCCCGTGCACGCATTCAATCTCTCAAAGGGCGAGCCTTTGGGCATATACGGCTGGGGGCGCGGCTGCGGCTGGCTTGCGGTGGGTATTATGGACAGCTTGCTGACACTTAATAAAGGGGATAAGATGTACGATATGCTTGTTGCCGCGGCTCAGACCCTTGCGGACGCGGTTATGGATTATCAGACGGAGAGCGGAGCCTTTTGCCGCCAGCTTATAGGCGAGCAGGTCATGGATTCCTCGGCGACGGCAATGCTGGGCTGGTTCCTTTACGAGCTGTACGAAATAACCGGGGAGGAAGCCTATTTGGAGGCGGCGGAGAATGCCTGCAACGCCTTGATGGGCGCCACACGCCGGAGCGGCAAGGTGGATCTTGCCCAGGGCGACACAAAGGGCATCGGCTTTTATTCCACCGCCGTCAATGTCCTGCCGGCTGCTCAGGGTTTTGCCCTCAGGCTGGCAAGGAACCTGAAAAAGATTTAATTATTGTAAACTAATATTGAAAAACAGTTGAAGTTTCAGGTACGTTTGTGTTAATATATAAAGGTATCAGCAGAAACCCTCGTTTTCAGGGAGAAAAATATGGTAGATTTACACTGTCACATTCTTCATAATATAGACGACGGCTCGGATTCCTTAGCCGAATCCGTTGCCCTTTGCCGTCAGGCTGTGTACAATGACATAGATACAGTGGTGCTCACCCCCCATCTGTCTGACGTTATGAACGTTGAGGACTTTTTGGAGAGCCGGGACAAACGCATAGAGGAGCTTAGAGCGGAGCTCGTAAAAGAGGAGATCGAGCTTGAGCTTATTCCGGGCGCGGAGGTTTATGTCAACGACGATATTTTTTACGCTCCGAGCTTAAAGGGCGCCGCCATCGGGAACACGAACTTCATCCTTGTGGAATTCGATTTCAACGGTTTGGGGCTCAACAGGCTCGCAAGGTATCTCAACGAGTTCCTTGACCGGGATATGCGACCCATTGTGGCGCATCCGGAGAGGTATTCTTATTTACAGCGGGATTATGACCTTGTGAACTACCTGAGCAGGTGCGGAGTGCTCTTTCAGGTGAACGCCAGCAGCCTTGCCGGGTACGGCACGCGCAACGACTACGAGCTTGCCCGCAAGCTTGTCAAGAACAGCATAGCCTCGTTTATTGCTACGGACGCCCACTCAATGAGCTCGCGCTCCAATGATCTTGATAATCTTATCGACAGGTTCCCGTCAGATATAAGCGACACCTGTCTGCATTATATGCTGGAGACCGCGCCGCGGCACGTTATCAACGGCGAAGAGCCACCCCAGATATACCGCACGCCCCTGGTGAACAATACATGGAAACGGTGATCTGATCGCCGTTTGAGCATATCTATTTTGAAATGAAAGGTGGGAGAGAGGCGAAGAAACGGCACAGATCGGGAGTTTTCTTCAGTCTCGTAAAATGCAGGAAAGAATAAATCCACAGGAAAATCTGTCAAATAATAATGATGGGATGTACAGCATATTTTCAAATATAGACCCAATGCGGCTTATAAGGGAGCTTATACGCCGTTTGTGGGCTATTATTATGGTGGGTATCATCGTTGGCGGCTGTTTTTATGTTTACGCCAAGTCAAGGTTTGTTCCCTACTACTCGTCAAGAGCCGTACTTGCCTTCACCCTGACCTCATATGTTGACGTCAAGGATAGCGAAAACAACGTGATTTATTCCAAGCAGGAAAAGGATTTCTATGACAGGCGTGATATAGAAAGATACACCTATTTCATCAAGAGCGATAAGCTGGCGGGTATGATCAAAGAGAACGTTGAGCAGGCTCTCAACAGGTCCGTAAGCATCAGCGAGATCAAATCCTCCCTGAGCGTTGAGGCCACGGAGGTCGACGGAATCATCCAGATTGTGGTTTCCGGCGGAGATATCGAGTATATCAACGCCGTTATGGCCGTCATTGTGGAGATTTATCCCGATTACCTGCAGACCTTCAACTCCGGGCTGGGCACGGACGTTATAAACGCGCCCACAAGTCCTACCATCTCAAACAGTGACGGAGCGGCAAGGAGCGGCATGAACGGCTTTATTTTAGGCGCCCTGCTGATCGTTGCCATAGTCATAATAAGCGAGCTTCTCAACAACACGGTACGCAATGTAAACGATATCAAGAACAAGATAAACGTCCGTATCCTCGGCTCTGTTCCATACATCGAAGTCTTTGATGACGGCAGCGATGAGAAAACGGCTCACCCGGGTCTTCTGATCACGGACGAACAAACGGTAAACTTCGACTTTGTTGAGAACTTCAAGGCTATCAGAACCAAGATCGAAAACATCAACGCCCAGACCAACAGCAAGATATTTGCGGTCACCAGTACCTTTGAGGATGAAGGTAAAACCACCGTTACCGAGAACATCGCCTGCGCTCTTGCGCAAAAGGGCAAGTCTGTTCTCCTTATCGACTGCGACCTTCGTAAACCCGCTGTTCTTAAAAACCTGGGTGTCAAAGAGGATTCCAACTACGGTCTGATCCCCATTATCAAGGGCACGTCCACTTACGAGGAGTCCATCAAATTCATAAAGTCTGTCGGTATTTTCGTCCTGCCCACCGGCGGTATCACCTCCCGTTCAACAGAGATCATGGACGTTGAAAAGGTGCACGAGATATTCGACAGAGCCCGCGAGGAGTTCGATTACATCATCATCGATACTCCCCCCGCGAGGATCGTTACAGACTGCCTTGTGCTTACACCTTTCATTGACTCCGTTATTTACGCTATCAGAAACGACTACGCCAAGATCCAGCATATTTCCGAGACCATAGAAGAGATCAAGTCTACCGGAGTTAATTTTGCCGGCGCGATCTTCACAATGGCTCCCATGGACGGTTACGGCAAGTATTACAGACGTAAGAGATACCGTTACAATAAGTATTACAAGAACTATTCCGGCTACGGCTACGGCAGCTACGGTTCAAAGAAGAAGGGCTACGGTTACGGCTACGGCTACGGTTATGGCTACGGCAGGAACGGCTACGGCTACGGTTACGGCAAGGGCTATGGCGGCAGTTACGGCAGCTACGGCGGCTACGGTA
>CAMOTT010000068.1 GCA_946626015.1 uncultured Clostridia bacterium
GAGCAACCGGCTCATAACCGGTTGGTCCGGGGTTCGAGTCCCTGATGGTCCACCATTCCTTAGGGGTATAGCTCAGTTGGTAGAGCAGCGGTCTCCAAAACCGCGTGCCGAGGGTTCAAGTCCTTCTGCCCCTGCCAAACAAAAACCGTCCCATTTTGGGGCGGTTTTTGTTTGGCAGAGAGGAAACCATAACCCGAGGCGCGCGGAGCGTGCCGGGGCGAACAGGCGTGCCGCCGCCGGGGGCGGATGCAGGCACGGCTGTGAGGTGACAAAACAAGGAGCAATGCGAAGCGCTTCAAGCGAGCAGTGCGACTATGTTTTGGAGGGGCAAAACAGGTCGTTTTCAAATCGGTTTTGGAAAATAGAGAAAAACCGTCCCATTTTGGGGCGGCTTTTTGTTTGGCAGAGAGGAAACCATAACCCGACTGAACTGTTGACAACCGCCGGACAAAATGGTACATTATTTCCGGAAATCAAATGTAAAAAAACAAAGATATGTAAAGGTGTGACGACATATGATCTTTGCAAACCATGCGCATACTTATCCGGAATACGTCAACCCCAACGGAACGGTTGAGGCGCTAAAGCGGTACATGGACGAAACCGGGATAGACAAGGTCGTGGCTTTTTCCACCTTTGCAAACACATTGCGCAGCCGCGATCTGCCCGTCTATAATACAAACAAAACGCTGTATGATGAGATCAAAGATGATCCCGATATTGTCGGCTTCGGCACGGTGGATACCGAGCGTGACGACATAGAGGATCAGATCGATGAGATCGTGTCCTACGGCTTTAAGGGTATCAAGGTGCATCCTCAGGTTCAGAAGCTGAAGGTGGACGGAGAACGGGCGTTCCGCATATATAAGCGGTGCGAAGAGCTTGGTCTGTTTGTCTCTTTTCACACCGGCGTCCACTGGGATCGCCTTAAAAACAACCGCGTTGAGCTGTTTGACGAGGTGGCCTGGCATTTCCCGAATATGAGATTCAGCATGGAGCACGTGGGCGGTTACAGTTATTTTAACGAGGCGCTTGCCGTGATCCTCAACAATAAGCGCAGCGGTCTGCAGCCCCGTATCTATGCCGGATGGACAACCATCGACGGGAAATACCGTCCGTGGACACTCAGCGATGAACAGCTCTACGTTCTGCTTGGACAAACGAGCGACGACAATTCTATTTTCGGCTTGGATTTTCCTTTTAATTCGGCGGATTATACCAAGGCGGCGATAGCCCGGATCCGCGGTTTGGATATTCCCGAAGAGTCCAAGGAAAAGATCCTCGGTTTAAATCTTGCAAAGGCGCTTGGCATTGAGCTGTGAGTAAAAATCCACTTAACAAAAATCTGATGTTCAGACCATAGCGTTTTTGATAACGCCGGAGCTTGAATTTGCGGATCAAATATGTTATAATATGATTGTAAAATGAAGAGAAAGGAGGGAATAGTATGTTTGACGGCATTGTTTCGTTCTTTGACGGAATATTTGATGTGGTCGCTTCATTCTTTGTAAGCATTTTGTACCGTATTTTTGGCGGTTGATATAACTTAATTTAATATATGAATACGAAAGCCGTCCCATGGGGGCGGCTTTTTCCATGAATATATCCGAAAGCAAGTTTGGAAATGCTGCTTTTTAATAAGAAAAGCGGCTTGCATTCGGGATGGGATTCATCTATAATTCAAGGGAACAATTTTATGGTAAACTAATAAAACCAAGAGGCAAAAAGATGAAAAAAGTTATCCGATTTCTGAAAAAAGAAACCATGCTCACCCTGTCGGTGCTGGCCGCTCTGGCAGGGCTGATAATTACACCGCCTTCCGGGGCTTTGCTGGAGCAGATAGATTGGCGCACCCTTGGCACCCTGCTGATGATGCTTTGCGTTCTGGAGGGCTTTAAGCATGAAAATGTGCTTAGACCCGTGGTAAATCTGGCGGGAAGGCTGAAATCCATGGTTGCCCTTACTCTGTTTTTGGTTTTCGGCGTGTTCTTTTCCTCCATGCTGGTCACCAACGATGTATCCCTGCTGATCTTTGTGCCTTTAACAATAATCGTGTTCAGGAGCGCAGGCAAGGAGGGGTACATACTGCCGGTTATCTCCATGGAGAACATTGCCGCCATCCGTGGTTCATTGCTGACCCCATTCGGCAGCCCACAAAATCTGTTCCTCTACGGGCAGGCGGATATCAGCGCTTGGAGGTTTATGCTGCATATGCTCCCGATGTGCCTGATGTCCGGAGTGTTGCTGGTGTGCTTTATACTCTTTTTGTACAGAAAAAACATAAAAGAAACCGCCGTATATGAGGATCGGAGTCTTCCGGCGGCAGAAAAGGGCTTTCTGAGATGGATGTATATCGGCCTTTTTGCCCTGATAATTGCGGTCATCGTTACCCGTACCCGCCTTTGGCCTGCGGCGTTGGTTATAGTGCTGGCAGCCATTGTGGTCGCCGACCGCAAGCTGTTCCTCCGGGTGGATTATGCGCTGCTGATCACCTTCCTGTGCTTTTTTGTGTTCTCCTCATCCATCGCCGGGAACGCCTCCATTGCCGGGTACTTAAAAAATACCGTAGCAGGCAGGGAATATTGGTGGGCTATCGGTTTGAGTCAGGTGATCTCAAATGTGCCTGCCAGCATCGTGCTGTATCCGTTTACCAAAAACTTTGCGGGGCTGATCTACGGCGCCGACACAGCCGGGCTTTGTTCCCTCATAGGCTCTCTGGCATCGGTTATAAATTATCGCATATATGTGCGCGAGTATCCCGGTAACGGCAAACAGTTTATTAAGACCTTTACTCTGATAAGTTGGGCTTTCTTTATTATTGTGGTGATCCCGGGGCTGTTGTTGTCCCGTTGGAACTTCTTCTCATGAGCATTCTGCGGCGATTGAATTGTTTGTATCGCTGTGTTATAATTATTCCCGCAAAGCGGAGCTCAATGACCAAACTAAAAAAAGAAAGCTTTGTTGACGCATTTAACCTGAAACCTGTTTCCGGGCAGTTGCGCTTTGCATGATTATTTCGGAGGTATAGTTTTGCTATATGTAATATAAAAAGCGTAAAAAATCTAAAAATAATGGAAGTGTTTTTTGTGAAAATCTATATTATTCGTCACGGCGAGACCGCGCTGAACGCGAAGGGCGTTATGCAGGGAAGGATCGATGAACCTTTAAATCAAAACGGCAGGGAGCTTGCAGAGCTTACAGGCAAAGCAATGAAGGGTATGCGCTTCGATCGCTGTATATCCAGCTCTCTTGACAGGGCGCAGGAGACTGCCGGGATCATACTCCGCGAGAGCGGAAACGATATCCCCATTGAGATAGACGACCGGATAATCGAGATCGATTTCGGCGATATTGAGGGAAAAGCGCTGACAGAGATGGGGGAGGCAGGTTATCTGTTCTATATGGACCCGTTGAAATTCAAGGGCTTCCCCAATGGCGAGTCTGTGCAGGACGTTTGCAAAAGGACCCAGGAATTTATAAAGGAGCTCATAGCCGGAGACGACGGGAAAACCTACCTTATAAGCACCCACGGCTGCGCCATGAGGGCAATGGTGAACTTCCTGAATGACAGCCCGTTGGGTTATTGGTACGGCCACGCGCCTTATAATTGCTCTGTGACCATAATCGAAGCTGAAAACGGTGTGCCCAGGATCACCGATATTGACAAGGTTTACTATGACGAGAGCCTGATAGTAGATCATTTCAAGCAGTGACCTAAGGAGGGCAGTGGATAAAGAGAAAACTATCCGTACTGAGGTTCACTCCCATGGAGATAAAAATCGATGGAGGATAGATATCAAAAATCATAGAAAAACAGGAGAAATTTTACAAGATGGAAAAACTTGTTGTTGCCAATATCGGATTAAAATTCGGCATGGCGCACCTTGAAGGGGCGCTGCAAAGCGGAGCGGAGGTTGCGGCTATCTGTGACAGTGACCCGGAGGCTCTGAAATTTGCAGGGGAAAAGTACGGGATCCCCGAGGAAAAGCGTTTTACCGATTATCGTGAGTTGTTGAATAATAAGCATATACAGGCCGTGACCGTGGCGGTGCCGGATCAGCTCCACGCGGAGCTGACCTGCGAATTTCTGCGAGCAGGCAAGCACGTTCTGTGCGAAAAGCCTCTTGCGTTGACACGTGAGGATGTGAGGAAGATCATCAGCGCTGCGGACGAGACGGGACTCAAATGTATGGTGGGTCAGATCTGCCGCTACACTCCGGCCTTTGAACAGGCAAAGCGGATAATCGACTCCGGCAAGATCGGGGAGATATACTACGCTGAGTCAGAGTACGCCCACGACTATATGTACCTTGTGGACAACTGGCGCGCCGACCCGAAACGCCACGGCGTCATCGGCGGAGGCTGCCATGCTGTGGATCTGCTGCGCTGGCTGGTGGGGGATCCCGCCGAGGTCTTTGCCTACGGCACCCACAAGCTACTGCCTCAGGTGCCCTATGACGACGCTACCATCGCTGTGATGAAATTCGGCGGAGGTATTATAGGCAAGGTGTTCGTGTCAACGGGCTGCAAAAGGGATTATACTATGCGCACTCTGATCTACGGCACAAAGGGTACGCTGATCTGCGACAACACATCGCCCTCCATGACCCTTTTTGTTATAGGGGAGGATCAGATGGCTCATGAACCGCAGATAATTCCCGTACAGGTCAACAACCACAACGCGCCCCGGGAGTTTGAGGCTTTCGCCAACGCCATACAGGGCAGGGAACCCCTTGTCACCGACGCCCGGGAGGGCGCCAAAACAGTGGAGGCCTGCCTTGCTATCATAGAGTCCTCTGTTTCCGGCAAGATCGTGCGCCCGGATTATGACTTTTGAATTCAGGCGCTTTAATAAAAACCCCGCAGACGTTTACTTGCAAAATCGATTTTATCAATAAACAAAGCCGAAGAGACTGCATCGTCTCCTCGGCTTGATTTCTATTATAATAATTATCATTGTGCAGGCTGATAAACCTTTACATAGTCAACTATCATCTGCGTCTTGTAGTCCTTGTTTGCCGCGATGTTCTTGGGCAATTCGTTGGGTATTTCCAGCCCCACGATCAGGTTTTCCAAAACCTCTGAAACGCCTTTGCCGAAGGAAGTACGCAGGGTTTCTCTGCCGTTGACGTAGAAGATATATTCGTCGTCTGTCCATTTTACGCCGTAGGTGTTGTATCGGTTGTAGATGTCATCCCCGGCGACCCTGATCTGGCACTTGTCGATGTTTTCGTCATCATCGTAACCGTTGCAGTAGACTGTCTGAGTGATGCAGTTTTTGAACTTTTTGAAAGGGGAGCGGAAGGTGGAGTTTTCAAGGATATCTATCTCAGCTCCGCCGATACCGCCGTTTGACTGGAGGTCGTAGGAATGGCTTGATTGCAGCCAGAACGTGCTCCAGAAACCCTCGCCCTTGTTGCAGATGCAGCGGATCTCAAAGTAACCCTTGCAATACCATTGGTTGAGCGCAAGCACGGCGGAATACCAGCCCTCGCCGTATTTGCCCTTTTCCGCGTCCAGATACTCGGCGGTGAGTATCAGGTTCCCGTCCCGGAGCTTTGCTTGACTTTCGCAGTTGAAGCCGCAGCCGGAATTGCCGGAGCCCAGGCTCCTGAAATACCAGGTGTCGGTGTCGATATCTTCACCGTCAAAGTCATCGGACATTATAAGCTCATAGCCTGTCAGATCCAGCTCCTCTCCCCGGGGATAAACGGGGATCCTGAAAACGGCCATGCCCAGCAGCTCCGCAGCCACAAGCAGGGTGGCGATAAAGCCCTTTAAAGTTATCTTGCCGCCAAAAGCGTTCCGCAGCAATTCGGCGGCTCTGTCAAAGCAGACTGCCTGCCCGTTTGTCCAGCCTAAAGCACTGAAGATTTTATTCATATAATGACCTCCCGATCTTCACAACGAGTGTTTCTGTATTTTTAAATATACTCTCTTTTGGGTCGCGCGTCAATATAAATCAGGCTTTTTGCGCGGTTCAGCATGAAAGTTTTCCATACAGGGTCAAGATTGCAACAGTTTGTTTATTGTGATATAATGAAAAAAATTTTTACATTGATATTTCTTCAATCTTTATTCAATTTTCAGGTCATAAGCTATAACAGAAGAAACCGCCGGAGGTGTTTTGAATGAAGATTTTGCTTGCCGAGGATGAAAAAAGAATGAACCGCGCGCTGTGTGAGCTGCTGCGTCAGGAGGGCTATGAGGTCACCTCCGTGGAAAACGGGGAGGACGCGCTGTATGAGATCGAAAGCGAGCTCTATGATATAATAGTGCTGGACGTTATGATGCCTATGATGAACGGCTTTGAAGTGGCAAAAAAGGCGCGCAGGGCAGGGGTGCGCACCCCCATCCTTATGCTCACCGCTAAGAGCGAGCTGGATGATAAAGTTGAGGGGCTGGACAGCGGAGCGGACGACTACCTGACAAAACCCTTTATGACAAAAGAACTGCTTGCCAGATTGAGAGCGCTTGGCAGACGGGGACTCCCCACGGATGACGGAAGCCTTAAGTTTGAGGATCTTTCCCTTGACGTCAAAAGCGCCACCCTCCGCTGTGACAACGGTCAAAGCGTGCGGCTGGGTGAAAAGGAGCTGCGAATTCTGGAGTATCTGATAGCCAATCAGGGGCAGGTGCTGACCAGGGAGCAGATAGCTCTTAAAATCTGGGGCTATGAAAGCGACTCCGAGTATAACAACGTGGAGGTCTATATGTCCTTCGCCCGTAAAAAGCTTGCTTTTGTGGACTCCCGGTGCGAGATAAAAGCTTTGCGAGGCATAGGGTACGAATTGAGGTGCCGTAATGTTCAATAAAACAAAAAGAAAAATTGTTTTTACCGTGGTTTTGTCCCTGTTCGTTCTCATGGCGATCACCCTTTCCACTATCTATGTTTCAAACCGCCTTGCCATCCGGCGCGAGAACGAGGGGCTGTTGAGGATCTACGCGGAGCAGTACGGCTCGGACGATATGCCGGCGGAACAGGAACCCGATAAACGCAGGGAACTGAAATTTTACGGCGGACCCGGGGACGGAGAGCCTCCCGAAAAAAAGGAACATATGAGGGATGAACCCCGGTTCAGGCTTTCCACCTTCTATTCGGCGGCATATTCAAAATCCGGCGAGGTTATTGCCGTAAGGAACGGGAACAGCGAGCTCCAGAGCGAGGAATCAATCTTGAACCTTGCCGGCTCCATTATCAAAAGCGGAAAAACAAGCGGCTCAAAGGGAAACATATATTACCTCGTTTCCGAAAAAGAAGATTATACCCTCGTTTCAATGATGGACGGCACTATCGGTGACAGAAATCAGGAGATGCTGATAAAGGAAATGGCGGTTATCGGTTCCGCCGCCATGGTGGTACTTTTTATAATATCCATTTTTATAGCGCGGCGGATAGTCAGCCCTCTTGAGGAAAATGACAGACGGCAGAAGAGATTTGTCTCCGACGCCGGGCACGAGTTGAAAACGCCCATAGCGGTAATATCCGCCAACAGCGAACTTTTAAAGAGAGAGCTTGGAGACAACGAGTGGCTGTCAAATATAGACTATGAAAATCAGCGAATGTCAGAGCTTGTAAAACAGCTTCTTCTCCTTTCCCGCGCCGAAAACGGGGAGATACCCAAGGAAAAGCTGGATTTTTCAAGGCTGTCGGACGGCGAATGCCTTGTGTTTGAGAGCCTTGCTTTTGAAAAGGGGCGTCGGATAGAGACGGAGATCGAACCCGGAATAACCCTTGATGGAAATCCCGGTCAACTTAAACAGCTGGTATCGATCCTGCTGGATAACGCCCTCTCCCACGGAACAGGTGAGGAGATCAGGCTGACCCTTCGCCGGGAGAAGCATTCCGCGGTGCTGACCGTTTCAAACGAGGCTCAGGAGCTTGGCGCAGATCAGCTTGACCATCTGTTTGACAGGTTTTACCGCGCAGACGAGGCTCGCGGCGACAGCAATTCCCATTACGGTCTGGGCCTGTCCATAGCCAAGGCTGTCGCCCAGGCGCACGGGGGACAGATACACTCCTCTTACAAAGATGGCAGAGTATTCTTTACGGTTTGCTTTAATACAAAAAGGAACTGAACAGAGCTTCGATCTGTTTGAAAAAATTCAAAAATTTTAAAAATCTTCAATCTTTCTTCAATCCTCATCCGTTATCATCATACCAAAGTTACAAAGGCAGCGGGTGAGGATGCTGCTTTTTGAAACTGATAATCAGAAAAAGGAGAGAATATTATGAAAAAGATGTTAGCTGTTATTCTTACACTCGCTATCATAGCGGCGTTTGCCTCCTGCGGCGGCGCCGGAGTAAAAGAGACTGAGCCCGCGTCATCTGTCAAAGAGATGACGCAAGCCGATACAGAGACGGTCACGGTTCAGGACATCACCGCAAATGAAGCGACGGGAGATTTTTCCATGACCACCGAGGACGGCACTTTCAGCAACGAGGGCGGCGTTTACACGATATCCTCCGCCGGAACCTATACGCTCACAGGCCTGCTCAACGGGCAGGTGCTGGTGAACGCAGGCGAGGATGACGAAGTTGTCATTGAGCTTTCCGGGGTTACGGTCACGAACGGTTCCGATTCTCCCATCAAGGTGATTTCGGCAGGTGAAGTTGATATTTCGGCAAAGAAAGATACGGAGAATGTTGTCAACGACAACCGCAGCGCAAAAACAACCGATGATGAAGCTCAGGGCGAGGGCGCAATATATGCGGACTGTGATCTGAAAATCAAAGGCTCCGGCACGCTGGTAGTAAACGGGGCATACAACAACGGCATACACACAACGAAGGATCTTAAAATACAAAATCTTTCCCTTAAAGTCACCGCCTTCAATAACGCGCTTAAGGGCAAAGATTCTTACACCCAGACAAGCGGTAACGTTATCGCTGTTTCCACAAACGGGGACGGAGTAAAGACCGAAAATACCGACGTGAGCAAAAAAGGCAACACCAAGGGCGATATAACCATTTCAGGCGGAACAATTACAGTTTACGCCGCAGGCGACGGCTTCCAGGCGGCTCACGATTTCAACCTCGAAGCAGGGGAGGAGAGTGCGCCCACCGTTACCATATATACCGGTTCTTACAGTGAATACACCGCCTCAAGCGCCTCCACCACTTCGTATAAAGGCGTTAAAGCGCAGAACGAGGTCAACATCTCAGCAGGAAACATCACCGTTCAAAGCTACGACGACGGTCTGCACGCGGACAGCGGAGAAAAGCTCGGTGACAATACCGACGGGCTGGGCAACATCAACATCTCAGGCGGCAATATAGTTCTCAACGTCTATGCTCCGGAGAACAAGACCGCCGGCGGAAAGATGGGCCCCGGAGGAAGAATGGGTAACAGAGAAAGAACAGGGTCAGGCGAAGGATCGAATTTTGCTGAAGCAATGAATTTCGGCGGCTGGGAAGGCCAGCAGACCGTTTCCGGAGCGGACGGCATCCACGCGGACTCCACCCTGAATATTTCCGGCGGCACTATAACCATAGACAGCGCCTACGAGGGGCTTGAGGCGAACGTTATAAATATTTCCGGAGGCAAGTCCTGTATTTCCGCCAACGATGACGGCGTGAACGCCTGCAAGGGAAATTCTCCGACACAGATGAACGTCACCGGCGGCTATCTTGACGTAACTGTTTCACCAAACGGAGATACCGACGGCATAGACAGCAACGGCAGTTACTCTCAGACGGGCGGCGTTGTGATAACAAGAGGGCCGGGATCTGAAATGGCCGCGGCTATTGATGCCGACAGCGCGGTGTCTGTTACAGGCGGAACCCTTATCGTTCTGGGCTACGGCAGGGTAAGCGCGGGAGGCAGCGTCAGGGAATACTCTCTCTCCCTCAACTCCTCGGGAAGCCAAACCGTAAATATCGGCGGAACAGACTATACGTTTAACAACGCAAAC